>DAIDJI010001173.1 GCA_027451455.1 Planctomycetales bacterium
TTCCTCGACGAGGCGCGCATCGCGTCGGGAATCCAGCACCCCAACGTCGCGCAGATCCTCGACCTCGGCGAGCAGGACGACGTGCTGTTCATCGTCATGGAGTGGGTGGACGGTGACGCCCTCGCCAAGATCCGCAAGCTGCTCGGGAAGCGTGGCGCCAAGGTGCCGATCGGCGTCGGCTTGCGCGTGCTGGCCGACGCGTGCGCGGGCCTGCACGCCGCGCACGAGCTGCGCGACGACAAGGGGGAGCCGCTCGAGATCGTCCACCGCGACGTGTCGCCGCAGAACATCCTCGTCGCCTCCACCGGCGCGGTGAAGGTGATCGACTTCGGCATCGCCAAGGCGCACAACCGCAAGCAGGGCGAGACCCGCACCGGCGTCGTCAAGGGCAAGATCCACTACATGGCGCCCGAGCAGGTGAAGAAGGGGCGCACGGTGGACCGGCGCACCGACGTGTGGGCGCTCGGCGTGTGCCTGCACGAGCTCGTGGCGGGCCGGCTCCCGTACGACGGCGACGACGACGTCGAGGTGATCCGAAAGCTGATGACCGACGAGGCGCCGCCGCCGGCGTCGGGGATCCCGGACCCCGTCGCGCGCGTGCTCGAGCGCCGCGGGTTCGAGTACCTCGCGCTCGAAGTCGATCCACGGCGGATACGCTCGGCACGGCAGGCGGGCGACCCCGTCGTCTTCGGAGACGCCGCGCAGATCGAGGTCCTGCGCAGCGTCGGCGCGATGCGGGCGAACTGCGTCGTGATCACCTTCGCGAATCCGCCGGTCGCGTTGCGCGTGG
>DAIDJI010001174.1 GCA_027451455.1 Planctomycetales bacterium
GGCATAGAAGCGGCGCGTCGCGTTGTGCGTCTCGCGCCGGCCCTGCGTGTCGCCGATCGCCGGCGGGGCGAAGGGCAGGGCCAGCACCTCGCGCGCGACGTCTTCCGGCAGCACGTGCTGGAGCAGGAAGTGGCGGAACGGGGCGCGCGGCTCCTCGGCACGGTCGAGCGCCGCGAGCAGCGAGGCGGCAACCGCGGCGGCGCTCATGCGGCCATGGCCCGAGGCAGCAAAAGGCCGCGAATTTTCTTGAACCTCGTGGAGACCAGATGGCGTCTGGCCTCGGCATCGCGCAGGGCCGCGTCGCGGCAGTAATTGAGCATGATGTAGCGGCGCGGGCCGACGAACGGCTTGTGGCCGTGCCAGGAATTCGCCTGCACGCGAAAGCAGACCAGCGTGCCGAACTCCGGCGCCACCTCGGCGGCGTAGTCCTCGAGGTCCTCGCCGGAGTTGAGGATACGCAGCCGCCCGCCGCCCGGCATCCAGGCTTCGTTGAGATAGAGCAACATCGTCGCGAGCTTGAAGCTGGCATCGGGGTGGATGCGGCCGTCGCGCGCCTGGCAGCGGCTGCGGATGGTGGTCAGCGTCGGGTGGCCGGCGAGATCGAGCCCCAGCTTGCGGCCCACCGCGGCCCGCATCTCCTCGCTCTCCAGCTCCGCGATGATCTGGGCGACCAGCGGTCCGGGCGGCGAGGATTCCGGCAGGAACAGCCCGCCGACATCCAGCCGGGGAAAGTCGCGCGCCACGTCGCCGCGCAGGACGGCCGGCAGAAAGCGCGGCACCACGAGAT
>DAIDJI010001175.1 GCA_027451455.1 Planctomycetales bacterium
ATACCTCAGAGCAACAAACGCAAGAGAATTCTTTCGTCCGGCCTGGTATCATGTGTTTTACGCCGTCCCCGAAACGAGACGATGACCCGATGCGTCGTCGCGACGTGGCCGGGGACGGCCGAGAGGGTTTTCGATGGCGAAGAGAACCACGCACTCGAGGTCGTCATGAAAACGCTCGGCGAAATCGAGGCCGCCGTCTGTGAAGGGACACGCCGCTTCGAACAGGAATACATGGGCCGGGGCCCCAAAGCGATTCACGCCTACTTGATCACGGATTGTATCGTGGTCCGCCTTCAGGGCGTCTTGACTGCCGCCGAACAGCATTTGGTCACGTCGCTCCCGCCCGAAAAGGGGAGGGACCTGCTCAAGCAAGTGCGCACTCACCTGGTCGAAACAGCGCGGCCGCTCCTGGAGGCGATGGTATTCGAGGCCACCGGCGTCACAGTGATCAGCTTGCACCACGACATCAGCACCGTGACCGGCGAAGAGATCCTGGTCTTCACCCTGGCCGGGTCGCCCCTCTTCCGCGAAACGAGGAAGAAGTAAGGGCCCGTGCGAACGCGCGAAGGGCCGCACAACCAAAAGGCCCAGTCGCAGGGATGCCCACCGTCAAGCGGTACATGGGCGTCCCCGAAGATCGTCGGCGCTTGGCGCGAGCTTTGAGGGGATCACTGTTTCGCCTGAACGGTTCCAGATGCGACGGATTGTCAGCACGACTTTGACAGGGGCCACGCTCTTGTGTCCGTGTGCGCGCCATACCACCCTTTGCCCGTTCCGCGTCACCCT
>DAIDJI010001176.1:0-374 GCA_027451455.1 Planctomycetales bacterium
GATCTCGGTGCGCTTGGCCAGGTCGAGTGAGGTAATCATTTGCTTCTGTTCGAGCCACTGGTTGACGCCGAACTGGTCGCGAATGTCGTCCCCCTTGATGACGAAGAACTTCTCGTCGAATTTCTCCTTCAGTTCCCGCTGCCACTGGAAGGCGAGGTTGGCCGGGGCCACGATCAGGATACGCTCACACATGCCGCGCAGTTTGAGTTCCCGGATCAGTAGCCCGGCCATGATGGTCTTGCCGGCACCGGCGTCGTCGGCAAGTAGGAAGCGCACGCGGGCGAGCTTCAGCAGGTAATCATAGACCGCTTCCAGTTGGTGCGGCAGCGGGTCCACGCGCGAGATGGAAAGCCCAAAATATGGGTCGAACTCGT
>DAIDJI010001176.1:384-786 GCA_027451455.1 Planctomycetales bacterium
CCTAATGCATATGCCTGGATGCCTAGCCGAAGCAGATTGCCTTCGCCGTCAAAGGAGCTTGAAGCGCCGAGGATGGCGAGCGTAGCTAGATCGGCGCCAGAAAGCGTAACGCGGCGAAAGCGCTCGGTGTGCAGTCCCACGAGGCCAACCACCCAGGTATCTGCCCCGGCGGGCGTGACGGTCTCGACCCGCATGGGCTCATTGAAGAGCGGTCCTGCCAGCGTCTGCCCCGGCACGAGAGGCGAGGTTCCGGTCACGGTTCGCGCCTGATAATCGCACGCACGCATTGCCCTGAGGGGCGGTGCGTTCCCATTTACTGAACAGTTGACACGCTACGAGATTCTAATCGGGTGCCTGTCCGGAAACAAGGCCCCGGCTTTGGTTTCGGGCCACATGGGCCAT
>DAIDJI010001177.1 GCA_027451455.1 Planctomycetales bacterium
GTGTTGGGCCGCGGTCGCGGTAGAGTGTACGCATGGAGTTTCTCAGCGAGGTGTGTTTCGATCGGATAAAGCCGCAGCACCGGTGGCGCCACGCCAGCGAATGCAAGAGTATCCTCGGCGCTGACGATCTCAGGTTCCCCGAGGATGGGATCGCCAAAGACGACGTCCACGCCGAAGCGTTGACCATAGAGCTTGCCCGCCAGGCGGCACTCCGTACGAAATCGCAAGCCTTCGTACCGCATGCCGTCGTTTTGTATTTGCGGATGCTCGGTGTCAGGACTGACTTCGAAAGTCATGAAATCCTTGAGGTCCAGTTGTCCGGCCTGCCGAAGGTCTGCGAGTACGCTCTCCGGTGAACCGATCAGCCGCAGATCGATGTTCTTGGTTGCTCGAGCGCGTTCCAAGCGCAGCTCGAGCACAAGCCCGCCCTTCAGGAGAGCCGCATCACCGAAAACAGCCATCACCCGGGCCAGGAATCGGTCGAAGATTAGGAGCTGTCGTCGGCGCCCGAAGTCGACGCCGCTACTCGATGCGGTCTTCAGGCGCTGCTCCAGGGCCTGCTTGAAAGCTTGGGGTGAGGCGTATGTCTGCACACTCATCCTTTGAGCCCGCCAAAGGCCTTGAGTGCTTTCTGCACCGCGCCCATTTCTGCTCTCGTCACGAGGCCGCGCGCAAGCGCCTGTTTGGCGCCTTGGCGGAGCAGATCAGGAGAAAGACCTGCGACTGCGCAGTCGTTGAGTGTTCTGCGCACGGAGGTGACTGGCACCGCGCCGGCCCATGCTC
>DAIDJI010001178.1 GCA_027451455.1 Planctomycetales bacterium
GCGGAATCGATGCGGATCACCCCGTACGGCCGCACGCCCAGTTCGCGCAGCCGCTCGCCGATGCGGCACGCCCTGCGCACCATCTCGACGAACCGCGCCCGCTCCTCGGCGCTGCCCATCGCGGAGCCGCCGCCCACCGGCGGCCAGACCGGGGCGACGATGGAACCGATCACCAGCCCGCGCCGCCGCACGTCCTCGGCCAGCTGCTTGAGCGTGTCGTCGTCGGCGTCGATCGGCGTGTGCGGTTCGGCGGCGAAGATGTCCACGCCGTCGAAGCGGATGCCATCCACCTGCGCCGCCGCGGTCAGGTCGAGCATGGTGGCGAGCGGGATCGGCGGCTCGCTGTCCGCCCCCTTGCCGACCAGGCCGGGCCACATCGCATTGTGGAGTTTCGGATAGGACGTGCCGCCGTCTGCCATTTCCGCCCCCGTGATCGATGTCGCTGGTTTAATGCCAGTAGAGCGCGCAACCGCGGCCGTCGGCAAGCCGTTCCTCGCACGGCAAACCACATCTGGAGGCTGCCATGTTTTTCCACCGCAAGGAACTCATCGGCGAGGTCAAGGTCGAGCGGCCCGACCCGCGCTTCGGCCAGTTGCTGCTGGAGCAGTTCGGCGGCGCCACCGGTGAACTCACCGCCGGGCTGCAATACTGGGTGCAGTCCTTCCACGTCGAGGACGCCGGCATCCGCGACATGCTGCAGGACATCGCGCTGGAGGAGTTCAGCCACCTGGAGATGGTCGGCAAGCTGATCGAGCAGCATACGCGCAACGTGGACCAG
>DAIDJI010001179.1:0-252 GCA_027451455.1 Planctomycetales bacterium
CCCGGAAATGACCGCGATCGCCTGCGGCACGCAAAAATGTAGTTATGCCGAACTGAACCGGCGGGTGGATGAACTCGCTGAACACCTCCGGCAACGGAAGGTCGGACCCGAGACGCGGGTCGGCTTATGCGTTGAACGCTGCCCTGAAATGGTAGCCGCGCTCGTTGCCATATTGAAAACCGGGGCCGCGTATGTCCCGTTGGACCCCACCTATCCTCCAGAGCGCCTGGAGTACATGTTGACCGACTCGCA
>DAIDJI010001179.1:262-778 GCA_027451455.1 Planctomycetales bacterium
GTGAAGTAGCCGGCGAGGGATTTCTCGGTGTCGAACAAGGATGACCGGTAGCGGCGCATGAAACCGTTGTAGGCGCTGCCGTCGTGGCAGGTGGTGGCGAGCACCATGAGCTCGCTTTGCAGCGCGGTGACGTTGAGCACCGGCGGCGGAACGCAAGGCGCGGCGCGCGCGGCCAGGACGGGCGGCAGCAGCAGGGCGAGGCCGCAGGCGAGCGGCAGCAAATCGTCCTCAGCTTTCGCTGAGCTCGCCTATGTGATCTATACCTCGGGCTCGACGGGCAAACCCAAGGGGGTGGAGGTCCTCCAGCGTGCGGTGGTGAACCTTGTAACATCAATTGCGCGCCGGACCGGCTTCACGGCCAAAGACAATTTGCTGGCCGTCACAACTCTTTCCTTTGACATCGCAGCCTTGGAACTGTTCCTGCCGCTCATCACCGGCGGCACGCTCACCTTGGCGACGCGCGAGGAAGCGGGCGACGGCACGAAGTTGGCAAAGCTACTGGATTCCTGCGGCGCC
>DAIDJI010001180.1 GCA_027451455.1 Planctomycetales bacterium
GCCGAACTTGCACCGCAATTGGGTGCAGGTTCCGCATATCACCAACTACGACGAGGCTGATGTCACCGAACTCGAGGAGTTCCGCGAACGGGTCAATTCCGAGCAAAGCAAACGCGGCGGTGCGAAACTGACGATGCTCGCCTTTCTCGTAAAGGCGTGCGTGGCCGCACTCAAGCAGTTTCCCGAGTTTAATTCCTCGCTCGTCGGCGACGGCTTAGTCCTGAAGCGCTACTACAACATCGGTTTCGCCGCCGATACCCCCGGTGGGCTCGTCGTGCCGGTGCTCAAAGGCGCCGACAAACTCGGCCTGCTTGAGATCGCGCAGCGGAGCGCGGAATTGGCGGCAAAAGCTCGCGACGGTAAGCTACCGCTCGCCGATATGCAAGGCGGGAGCTTCACGATCAGTTCGATCGGCAGCATCGGCGGAACGCAATTCACGCAGATCGTCAACGCACCCGAAGTCGCGATTCTCGGAGCGACGCGAGCCGCGATGAAACCGGTTTGGGACGGCGCGGAATTCGTTCCGCGACTCATCCAGCCGATTAGCGTCAGCTACGATCACCGCGTTATCGACGGCGCAGGAGCGGCGCGTTTCTTACGCTTCGTCGCCGATCTCCTCGGCGATTTCAAACGGATCGCGTTGTAGCGCCTTCGTCCCGCACCTCGCGCTTCGGTCGATTCCGAAGGCGATTCCAGAGAGCAACCAACACGCGCCCGCCCCCGCCGTAACCCACCACGATCGCAAGCGGAACCAACGAGAGGTATGCGGGGCCCCTC
>DAIDJI010001181.1 GCA_027451455.1 Planctomycetales bacterium
GCTCGTCGCCTGAATGTACTCGGCCGTCCCCTTGGGCTGGCCATTCACGACCATGACGCCGAGGCGGTTCACGTCGACGCCGACGGAGAGCATGTTGGTCGCGAGCACGACGTCGATCGGCCGAGGAACGTCGGGAGCTCGGTGGTTCTTCGCGAGCCGCGCCGCATTGGTGTCGTACGCCGCGTCGAAGGGGATCTCGAGCTGATCGAGGTACTTCGGGATGTCGGCGTTGCTCACGCGCGAGGTCAGCTCGGCGATGGTCGAGACGCTCCGCTGCTCGAGCCCAGGCCGCTGCACGAGGCTCATCTTCACGCGGTACGAACGGGTCTGGACGTCGTCTTCCGCGAGGCGCTTCATGCCGCCGAGCTCGCGCAGTGAGTTGAAGTAGCCGACCATCGTCATGTACGGGTCGGCCACCTTCCCGAAAGCATCGAAGAGTCCCTGCGCAGCGGTGAGGAACGCGGTGTACGTGCGAATCAGCACGGCAGGACGTGAACTGCCCGGCGAGCAGATGCCCATGTACCGGCGCCCCGGCTTGCTCTCGACTGAGCGCTGCACCGAGAAGAAGTCATCTTCGACGTCGAGTGCCTTGGGCGGGAAGATCGCGAGGCGCCGCATGAAGACGTTCCGCACCTGGTCGGCCGCGCGTCGGACGGTTGCGGTCGATGCGACCACCTTCGGGCGCACCTTGGTCTTCCCGATCTTCCACGAGCAGAGGTCGTCGACGGCGGTCTCGTACAGACCAACCATCGTTCCGAGCGGCCCGCTGATC
>DAIDJI010001182.1 GCA_027451455.1 Planctomycetales bacterium
GCGGCGCCGGTAGCCCTTCGACAGCGTCTCGATGGGCAGCGCCAGCACATCGTCCAGCTCCAGTTGCTGGATCACCGCATCCAGCCGGCTGCGTCGGCGCTCGCCGGACAGCCGTCGCACCCGCGCGACGAACAGCAGGAAGCCCAGCACGCTCATCTCGCCGTAGCTGGGCGCGCCCTCCGGCAGATAACCCAGCGCGCAGCGCGCCGCGTGCGGCTGCCGGTCGACGTCATGGCCGCCGATGCGCGCCCGCCCGCCGCTGGGCGCCAGGAACCCGGCCAGCATGCGCAGGCTGGTGGTCTTGCCGGCTCCGTTGGGACCGAGCAGACCGACCACCTCGCCGGCGCGCACGCACAGATTCAGCGCGTCCACCGCCAGCATGCCGCCGTAGCGACGCGAAAGGTTTTCGGCTTCGATCATGGCGCGCGTGGCGGCCTGGAGACGACGACATGCCAATCTACCGCAGGCGGGCGCGGAAGTTCCCCGGCGCAGAAACCAAAAGCCCTTCCCGAGTCATCGGGAAGGGCCGGATGGGCAACCTGCGGGCGCGGGCTTCAGCCGGCGCTGGCCGTCGCCGCGGGGGCCGAACCCACCGATGCCGGAGTCGAGGTTGCAGGCGCCGGCGCACTGGAGGCCGCAGCGGGTGCCGCGACGGCC
The DNA here is from genome assembly GCA_027451455.1 of Planctomycetales bacterium. GTDB lineage: Bacteria > Planctomycetota > Planctomycetia > Isosphaerales > Isosphaeraceae > JAKAUH01. The sequence continues at coordinate 658 of DAIDJI010001182.1, forward strand.
GCCTGCTCCGGAGTCTGCGCCGGGGCGTTGGAAACCGGCAGATAGACGTTGAAGGTCTGCTGGTCGTAGGCGGTGGTGGCGGGATCGGACGTCAGCACGTCGTAGAAGCGATG
>DAIDJI010001183.1 GCA_027451455.1 Planctomycetales bacterium
ATGAGTTTCAAGGGCATCGACAAGGTCAGCTTCCTGACGCTCTCCGGGCGGATCGTGGTACCGATGATCGTCGCGGCCTACCAGAAATCGCAGTTCGCCCATCGGAAAGGGCAATGCGACCTTTCCCGTATCGACGGCAAATGGTACCTGTTCGTCACGGTCGATGTCCCTGACGCCGCGCCGATCGAGCCGACCGATTCCATCGGCGTCGATCTGGGTATCGCCAACATCGCCACCGATAGCGACGGGAACCAGCATTCCGGGGCAATCGTCGAGAAGGTGCGCCGGAAACACAACCTCCAACGGCATCGCCTCCAACGAAAAAACACCAGGGGAGCGAAGAAGAAGATCCGACGGATGCGGGACAAGGAAGCTCGGTTCCGCCGCCACGAAAACCACGTGATCTCGAAGAAGATCGTCGAGACCGCCAAACGCACGGGCCGAGCCATCGGCCTGGAAGACCTGACCGACATTCGGAAACGGGTCACGGCTCGGGGCGGCGATGCAAGGAACAGGCTCGGCAGTTGGGGTTTCGCCCAGCTTGGCGGCTTCATTGCCTACAAGGCGCAATTGGCGGGTGTTCCGGTGGTCCATGTGGACCCACGGAAGACATCCCGGACCTGCGCCGAGTGCGGGCACTGTGAAAAAGCCAACCGACCGAGCCAAGAGAAGTTCCTCTGCAAGAACTGTGGGCATGCGGATCATGCCGACCGAAACGCCGCCCTGAACATCAGGGCTCTCGCCAACCGTAAGCTGGCGATAGAACTGG
>DAIDJI010001184.1 GCA_027451455.1 Planctomycetales bacterium
ATGGCGATGCCGTCGCGGAGGTTCCCGGAGATGACATTGCTCGTCCCCGTGGTCGTGCCGCCGATCGTGCTGTTGTAGGAGTTGGTTTCGATGCCGAACTGAAGGTTGGGCAGCGGATTCTTGCCCGCGACGTCCGTGCCAATGAAGTTCCCTGCGACGAGGTTGCCGGTGGAGATGGGGTCGCCCTTGAATTGCGAGATCAAGATGCCCGTGAGGTTCCCGGAGATGAGGTTCCCTGCGCCGGCTAGACTCAAGTCGTCCGTGTTGATGTCGGCGCCGCCGATCGTGTTGTTCGCGCCGCCCTCGATGAGTATTCCGGCCGCGCGGCAGCCCAGAGCGGTCGCCACGGTCCCCGCACGGGTGTACGTGCCGGTGGCGTCGACGCCGATGAAGTTCCCCTCGACGAGGTTGCCGTTGGACCCCGAGTTGATGTCCACGCCGAAGTTGTTGCTGGCGGCGATCACGTTTCGGGCCGCAGCCGTCGTGCCACCGACCGTGACGCCGGAGCACCCGGTGTCGATCTCGACGCCGTCGTTGTTGGCGAGCGGATTCTTGCCGCTGAGGTCGAGGCCGATGTAATTGCCCTGCACCAACCCGCTGGAAACGCCCCGGAATTCCACGGCGGCGTTGTGGGGGTTGCCCGAGATCAGGTTGCCGGCCCCTGTCAGGGCCGAGCCCGGCGACGCGCCCGCCGTACCGCCGACGGAGTTGCTGTTGGAAAGGATCATAATGCCGACTTCATCGTTCCCGAGACTGATTTCACCAGT
>DAIDJI010001185.1:0-490 GCA_027451455.1 Planctomycetales bacterium
ATGCGCCTCCGGACCAGGCGATGCGGATCATTATCGACGCGACCGGCGACTTCAGCGGGAGCGGCATCACGACGGAGACCTTCCCGGTGTGCGACCAGTACACACGGCAGGGGGATGACTTCTCGCGGGCCGTGCTGGAGGGCGGGCAGGTGCCGGTGCCGCTTGAAGAGGCCATTCTGAATATGGGCGTGATCGAGGCGGTTTTCCAGTCGGCGCGCACGGGCCAGTGGGCGGAGCCACGGCGGTAGCATTGGCAGGCGCAGATTTTTCCGGGGACCAGGCTGGAACGCTTTGATGAAACGTCATTTATGGTGGGCGGTCAGGGACTCGAACCCCGGACCTCCTGCGTGTGAAGCAGGCGCTCTAACCAGCTGAGCTAACCGCCCCCGGGAGGGGTATGAGAAGGGCGATGTCAGGGAGACATCGCTTGGGTTAGAGTAACACCAGCGGGGCTTTGCGGCCAAACCACCTGCCGATGGCGGGAGGGTGT
>DAIDJI010001185.1:500-767 GCA_027451455.1 Planctomycetales bacterium
GGAAAGGCAGATCGTTTGTCAGGATTTGGCCGGCTCGGCCGGACGCGAAGCCGCGAGCGCAATCTGCTTTTTTCCGGGCCCTCAAGGTGCTGACGGGCCTGGAGTTGGCGGTTGCGGGAGGGGGTTGGTACGCGGTGGGGGGACCGGGGCGGCTGTTCTTTGCCATGCATCGGGAAGGACGCACGGATGGCGGCGGAGCCAGTGGCGGCTTTGGCGGCGGTTCCGAGATGCCGGACGAGTCGAATCTCCACGGAAAATCGGATGAGG
>DAIDJI010001186.1 GCA_027451455.1 Planctomycetales bacterium
GACCAGGATGGCGCGGGCGGGCAGCACCACCTCGGTCGCGTCGGCGCGCGCCAGGCGCAACGCGCTGGCGTGGCCGAAACGATCGGTCTCCACCGCGACCGGCGTCAGCCCCTCGGCGAAGCGCACGCCTGCCTCCAAAGCCTTCGCCACTTCCTCGTGGTTCAGCGTGTAGGAGGGGCTGTCGATCATCCGCCGGCGATAGGCGATGGTGGCCCCGCCCCAGCGATCGAGCAGCGGCGCGAAGCGGGGCGCACGGCCCTCGGCCGCCGCGGTCGCGCGCTCGGCGGCGATCGCGGCTTCGTGGACCAGGTATTCGTCGGCGATCGCGGCTTCTTCCGGGTTCCAGGCGGCGCGCACCGCCACCTCCCCGCGCTCGGCGGCGAGCGTGCGGAAGCGCAGCGCGAATTTCTCCACCTGGCGGACGTAATAGGCGAGGCTCTCGGTCGCGGTGTCGATCGCGGTCAGGCCGCCGCCCACCACCACCACCGGCAGGCGGATCTGCAGATTGGCGATGGAGGATTGCTTCGCCGCCCCGGTCAGCTGCAGCGCCATCAGGAAGTCGCTTGCCTGGCGGATGCCGCGCGCGAGGCCGTTCTTCATGCCGACCACGGTGGGCTTGCCGGCGCCCATGCAGAGCGCGACATGATCGAAGCCCATCGCGAAGGCCTGATCGATACCGAGCGTGCCGCCGAACCGCACGCCGCCGAAATGCGCGAAGGCCGCGCGTCGTTCCAGCAGCAGGCGCACCAGTTTCAGGTAGTTC
>DAIDJI010001187.1 GCA_027451455.1 Planctomycetales bacterium
GGGCCGCCCCACGCACAATATTCTGAAACTCCGCCATGTCCACAAGGCCGCTGCATGAGCACGTTACCAGAATGCCGCCGGGTTTTATCAACGGCAGCGCCAGCTTATTGAGGTCGAAATATTTTTGCCGCCCCTCGGCAAACTCCAGCCGCCCGCCGATGAGCTTGGGCGGGTCGAGCACAATAACGTCGTAGATGCGGTTGTTCTGCTGCATTTGCCGCAGGTATGGAAAGCTGTCGGCATGAACGGTTTCGTAGCGGTTGGGCGCAATGCGGTTGAGGTTGGCGTTGCGGCGGGCCAGGGCGATGGCGTTTTCGTCGAGGTCTACGGCTGTTACATGTTTGGCCTTGCCCAACAGGGCGGCATAAATGCCAAAGCCGCCGCTGTAGCAGCACATATCAAGTACGTCGGCTTCGGCGGTGAAGCGGGTGAGGGCCAGGCGGTTGTCGCGCTGGTCGCAGAAAAAGCCGGTTTTGTGCCCGCCGGCAAGGTCAATCTGAAAGCGTACGGCGTTTTCGGCGATGATGGTGCTTGCGGGGCTTGGCGATTCAGGCGGGTTGGCGGCCAAGGCCGGGAGTTTGAAGCCCTCGGCAAGCTGAATGTGTTCGTCAGCGCGAAAGAGTACATGTTCGACACCGAGCTGGGCGACCAGACATTCGCGAATTTGTTTTATGCGGCGCTGCATCGCCACCGAAAACAGTTCCACCACAGCGCACGGGCCGAAGCGGTCTACAATCAGGCCGGGCAGGCCGTCGCCCTC
>DAIDJI010001188.1 GCA_027451455.1 Planctomycetales bacterium
AGGTTTGCGCGCGTGCGATGTGCCCAAATTGCATACGCTTGGACAAAACGGCAAGCGGGGCGACATCAAGGGAAACGAGCGGCAGATAGAAGGCCGACAATAGGCGGCCTGGTCCTGGGCTTCGGCTTCGTCTGGAGCGACCTGGCGTGCTATGCCGTGGGCGTCGGCGTGGGTATCCTGATCGAACGGATGAGCCTGCCCGATCGACCCAGGACATGATGCCCATGCTCGCCATGCTGGCCACCGTGACGCTCCTGACGCTGACCCCTCCTGCCGAGGACAATCGGCATGGAGTCGGCCCCTTCGTGCAGCGGGGCTACTACATCACGTTCATGAGGATGCCGACCTACGACCTCGCCGACTGGCGGCCGATCATCAACGGCATCCACGACGACGGCGGCAACACCCTCTTGCTCTGGGTCGCCGGGGCCTTCCGGTCCAGGAAGTTCCCGATCACCTGGGCCTACAACCGGGAGCACGAGAACGTCCGCAAGGACTTCGTGCGGGACCTGATCGACCACGCCCATGCCAGGGGGATCAAGGTCCTGCTCGGCTTCACGCCCTTCGGCTACGACGGCGTGAACCAGTATCCGCTGGAGCACCCGGAACTCCGGGCGATCGGCAGCGACGGCAAGCCGGTAGCTGCCTTCGGCATCGGCTGCTGGGGGCACAACCTCTGCCCGTCGAGGCCCGATTCGCAGCGATTCATGCTCGAATATGTCCGGGAAATGGCGTTCGATTTCTACCCGGACGCC
>DAIDJI010001189.1:0-263 GCA_027451455.1 Planctomycetales bacterium
GTTCTGCGCAACGCTGCGTTTCTTCTTCGGTACTGCGAGAGCCTTGGTGATCTCGGCAGGCAGTGTCTTGCGGATCTCCGGCGTCAGCTCCTCCTCCCACTTCGCCATGTCCTCGGCGTGTTCCTTCATGAAGGCCGCGATCTTCGCCTCGATGTCTTTGAGCTCCGCGGTGAGGCTACGGACATCGATGCCAGGATCGAAGACCTTCATCGTCGGCTCGTCCTGATTATTGAGGAAGGCAAAGAACTGGTAATACTCCTTCT
>DAIDJI010001189.1:273-753 GCA_027451455.1 Planctomycetales bacterium
GATGGGGTCGAACTTATGGTCGTGGCACTGCGCACAGCCAATGGAGAGCCCCAGCCACACAGTACCCGTTGTCGCCACGCGGTCGAAGACGCTATCGACGCGGAACTGTTCCTTGTCGATGCCGCCTTCCTGATTGATCTGCGTATTGCGATGGAAGCCCGAGGCAACTCTCTGGCTGTCGCTGGCGTCGGGCAGCAAGTCGCCGGCCAGTTGCTCGATGGTGAATTGATCGAACGGCATATCCGCGTTGAGTGCGGCGATAACCCAGTCGCGGTACTTCCAGATCGACCGCGGGGCGTCGATGGAGTAGCCGTTGCTGTCGGCGTACCGAGCCTGGTCCAGCCACCAGCGGCCCCAGCGCTCACCGTAGTGAGGGCTCTTGAGAAGCTTCTCGACGAGTTCGCGATACGCGGCCTCGGCGTCTTTTGTATAGGCGGTCACAAATGCGTCCACCTCGGCGGGCGTGGGGGGCAGCCCGGT
>DAIDJI010001190.1 GCA_027451455.1 Planctomycetales bacterium
GCCCAGGCTCGTGCAGGTGGACCCCGAGTCGCGGATCATCAAGCGGCTCGACTTTCCAAGGACCGATGCCGAGAGCATCTATCAGCTCGAAAATGCGACAGCGGTCCTGTCGAGGCTCGAAGCGGCGCGATCGCTCTCCGGGCGGTCGCGGGGCCGTTCGGCGATCGTTCAGGCCATGTCCGCCGCCTGGAAGCGGGAAAAGGCCCCCTCGGCCCGCCGCGCGATGGTCGAGCAAATCGCCAACGGCGACGAGGCGTTCCGCCCGGCGCTCGTCGAGGCGGCGCACGACCCCGAGGCGCGGGTCCGGGTCGCCGCGGTCGAGGGACTGGCGAAGCTGGGCCGCAACCCGGCCGCCGAGGCCATCCTCCGCGCTGTCTGGGCCGACCCGAAGGAAGCCTACGGCGCCCGCAACGCGGCACTTCGGGGCCTGGTCGCCTGGAAGGTCGACGACGCCTTAACGCTCCTCGACGCCGCCTTGAAGGTCCCGTCCAACCGGCACACGATCGCCGCAGGGGCGCTCGCCATGCTCCTCGAAGGCCCCGCCTCGAAGGCGCGCGAGACCGCGGCCCTGTATTCCCAGTACGGCCAGCCCTCGGCGCTCCGGGCCACCGCCCTCAGCGCCTTCCCTCGACTGGCGAAGAACGACCCGGCCTTGCAGGAGTTGCTGATCAGCCTGGTTGACGATCCCGACCAATCCGTCCGCCTCCGGGCCGTCTCGGCGGTGGCCGACCTGAAGCTAACCCGCGCCCT
>DAIDJI010001191.1:0-465 GCA_027451455.1 Planctomycetales bacterium
ACGCCGTATGGGTAGCCCGCGATGTACTCGCCGAAGCACGCAAACTCGCACCAACCATGGTGCCTTCCAACATACAAATGATTATCACCCGCAACAGCGGCCTGGCCGCCAACGATAAAGTCAACGGCCTGGTAGATGGCCTGCTCGTGGCGGTCGTAATCGTCATGGCCCTCTTGGTCATCGGCCTGGGCTGGCGCGAGTCGCTGGTGGTGGCCGTGGCCATCCCCGTGGTTTTTGGCCTCACCCTGGCGGTCAACCTGCTCCTGGGCTTTACCATCAACCGCGTAACGCTCTTTGCTCTTATTCTTTCGCTGGGCCTGCTCGTTGACGACCCCATTGTGGATGTCGAAAACATCGCCCGCCACTTTGCCTTGGCCAACAAGGCCAGCCGTTCCATCGCACTCAAGGCCATCAGCGAAATACTCCCGCCCCTGATTACCGCCACGCTCGCGGTCATCCTTTCTT
>DAIDJI010001191.1:475-747 GCA_027451455.1 Planctomycetales bacterium
TGGGGCCTTACATGCGCCCCATGGCCCTCAACGTGCCCGTCGCCATGATTGTCTCCCTGCTCGTCGCCATCAGCATTACGCCCTGGCTTAGCTATCAATTGCTGCGGCACAAACACCGCGAAACCCACGACCAGGCCCTGCAGGAAGCCGCCGACCCGCATGCCGTCGGCGATATAAAAAAGACCATGCGCTACAAGCTCTTCAATCCCATCATGGCACCGCTGCTTAACCATCGGTGGCTGCGATGGAGCTTTTTCGCCGTGCTGGGCGCC
>DAIDJI010001192.1 GCA_027451455.1 Planctomycetales bacterium
GGCACCACGCCGACAGCCCGCAACTGCCCGCCGGCTACGCGACGATGTTCGTACTGGCGCTGATTCCGCCGCTGTGGCGACGGGTGATGGATCCACGCGCGCGGGCGTGCGCATCACGGCAGCAAACCGAAAGCGGCGCCTGATGCTTCACGCAGCCGCGCCGCACGAGCAGCTCAGCGCCGCTGCAGCTTGGACAGCAGGCGCAGCAGTTCCAGGTACAGCCAGACCAGGGTGACGATCAGGCCGAACGCGCCGTACCACTCCATGTTGCGGGGCGCGCCTTCGGCGGCAGCGCGGTCGATCATGTCGAAATCAAGCAGCAGGTTGAACGCGGCGATGCCGACCACCAGCAGGCTGAAGCCAATGCCGAACGGGCCGCTACCGTTGATCAGCGGGATGTGCGCGCCGAAGAAGCCCATCGCCATGTCCGCGAGGTATACCAACATGATGCCGCCAGTGGCTGCGACAACACCCATGCGCAGCTTGTCGGTGACCTTGATCAGGCCGCTGCGGTAGACCAGCAGCATCACCGCCAGCGTGCCGACGGTGAGCGCCACCGCCTGCAGCACGATACCGGGATAGTGCAGCTCGAAGGTCGCCGAAATGCCGCCCATCGCGAAACCCTGGGCCAGCGCATACAGCGGCGCGGTGATCGCGATCCAGCGCTTGGCGAACACCGACACCAACGCCAGCACGAAGCCGATGATCAGGCCACCGATCATGTACGGCGCGACCGCCGCCTGCGC
>DAIDJI010001193.1 GCA_027451455.1 Planctomycetales bacterium
ATGAGCGACTCGGTCGTGCCCGTGTCGAGCCATGCGAATCCCCGGCTGAAAATCTCGACCGCCAACCGCCCGCGCTCGAGATAAACGCGATTCACGTCGGTGATCTCCAGCTCGCCCCGCGGCGAGGGCTTCAAATCGCGCACGATGTCGACGACCTGGTCGTCATAAAAATAAAGACCCGTCACCGCGAAATGGGAGCGGGGCTGTTTCGGCTTCTCCTCGATTGACCGGGCCCGACCGGCTTGGTCGAACTCGACCACACCATAGCGTTCGGGATCCTTGACGGGATAAGCGAAGACGGTGGCGCCCTCGTGCCGCTCGCGCGCACGGGCTAACATTGCCTGAAACCCCTGGCCGTAAAAGATGTTATCGCCCAGGATGAGAGAGCAGGTGTCTCCGTTGATGAAATCGCGAGCGATCAGAAAGGCTTGAGGAACTCCATCGGGGTTGGGTTGCTGGGCGTAACTGATGTGGATTCCCCATTGCTCCCCGTTGCCTAATAGCTCTTCAAACCGGTGAATATCCTGAGGCGTGCTGATAATGAGGAGGTCGCGCAAACCAGCCAGCATCAGCGTGCTCAGCGGATAATAGATCATCGGCTTGTTGTAGACCGGCAGGAGTTGCTTCGAAATGACCTGGGTAACAGGATAGAGGCGCGTTCCCGAACCGCCTGCAAGAATGATTCCCTTCATGTGTTCATCCGTTCTGAGTAGTTCTGATTCATCCACTCCAAATAGGCT
>DAIDJI010001194.1 GCA_027451455.1 Planctomycetales bacterium
GCTTCATGGGAATGCGCGGCGCGGCGGCGCGCAGCCAGCGCCCGGCGGCGAGGCCCAGGATCATGGTGCCCAGCGTGGGAATGAAACTCAGGGTGAGATAGCCCCCCGAGTTATATACGAACGGGCTGGTGCGGGGGAAGAGGTTCAGAAACCACTGATCGAAGGCGTTGCCGAAATTGGCGTTCTTGTTCCAATGGGCCATGAAACCGGAGTAGTGGTGCGTCCAGTCCGGCGGCACGCCCACGGCCTGGAAATTGAAGCCGGGGCCGGGCAGTGGATAGAGCGCCCAGGCCAGCCAGTAGCCGGTGAGGACTACGGCCAGCGCCACCCATTGCCAGCGCGGCGGGCGGAAGCCCAGCAGGAACAGCAGCGGGTAGCCGAGGCCGATCTGGGTGAGGGTGTCCTCGAAGGTGAAATACGTTTGCGAGCTGTGCAAGGAGCGCAGGAAGATGCCCAGCCCGATCAGGATGAGCGCCCGCCAGAGAGCGTGGACGAACATTTTCCCGAACGTGCCGCCTTTGGCGATGCGGCTGGCGATGGAATACGGCAGCGCCACGCCGACAAGAAACGAGAAGCCCGGCTGGATGGTGTCGTGAAGGGAGCAGCCGGACCAATCCACGTGGGTCTGGTTGTACGCCAGAAAACCCCAGAAGGGATTTCCCGGAAAGGCGTGCGACACGCGCGCGAGTTGGAGCACCTCGGCCATCATGAGCAGCATGACCAGGCCGCGGTAGGCAT
>DAIDJI010001195.1 GCA_027451455.1 Planctomycetales bacterium
GCTCGCCGATCTGCCGCGCTCAGGGCGGCCCAAGACGATCGATGGCGCGCAGATCATCGCCGCGACGCTGGATCCGCCCCCACAGTCGCTTGCGGTCACGCACTGGTCCACACGCCTGCTTGGCACCCACCTTGGGATCTCTGACGCGACCGTCGCCAGGGCGTGGCGCGCCTACCGCGTGCAGCCCTGGCGTCGGGGAACGTTCAAGTTCTCAACCGACCCCGAGCTCGAGGCGAAAGTCCGTGATGTGATCGGCCTCTATCTGGACCCGCCGACTAACGCCGTGGTCCTCTGCGTCGATGAGAAGTCCCAGATCCAGGCGCTGAACCGAACCCAGCTGATCCTGCCCGTCCGCCCAGGGCTCCCCGAACGCGCCACCCACGACTACAAGCGCAACGGGACCACGACGCTGTTCGCGGCGCTTGAGGTCGCTACCGGGCAGGTCACCGACCGCTGTTATGACCGGCACGGCAAGGCAGAGTTCCTGGACTTCCTCAAGCTCGTCGCCAAGACCTACCCCCGCCGCCGGCTGCACGTCGTGCTCGACAACTACCACACCCACAAGCACTCAGACATCAACAAGTGGCTCGAGAGGAACCCCCGGGTCACTCTGCACTTCACCCCAACCTCAGGCTCCTGGCTGAACCTCGTCGAGGTCTTCTTCGGGATCATCACCCGCCAAGCGATCCGCCGCGGCTCCTTCGACAACGTCAGAGAACTCGTCTCGGCGATCC
>DAIDJI010001196.1 GCA_027451455.1 Planctomycetales bacterium
ATTGTTTCTGCTTTTTTAGCTTGTAGTAGACTCCAGTAGTGTCCGGTTAACTTGCCGTGCCAGGCGCCAAGATCAAGCATTGGCGCGAGTTTCTGGTTAATTTATTTTGGTGCCGATTTGAATTCATTTTGCCCATTTTACGGTTCTAGTACCTTGCCAGGGTTGACACCTTGGGAGACGGGCTATGAACACGGGCAAGACCCTGTTCGCGCAACTGATGGAATACGTTCCATGGACCAGTTTCACGCGAATCGTGGCGCGCTACGGCGGCGATTCCCGAGTGCGCAACCTGACCTGTGCCGAACAATTCCGCGCCATGGCCTTCGCCCAACTGACTTATCGGGAGAGCCTGCGCGACATCGAAACCTGCCTGCTCGCCAATCAAACCAAGCTCTATGGCATGGGATTTCGCTCTCCCATCAGGCGCTCCACCTTGGCCGACGCCAACGAACGCAGGGATTGGCGCATCTGGGCCGATTTGGCGGCACTGCTGATCAAGCGCGCCCGGAAACTCTATTGCAACGACAGTTTTGGCATCGAACTCTCCAATACGGTCTACGCCCTCGATTCCACGACCATCGACTTGTGTCTGTCGCTCTTTCCCTGGGCGCCGTTCCGCACTGCCAAGGCAGCTATCAAACTGCATACCTTGCTCGATCTGCGCGGCAATATTCCCACCTTCATCCATATTTCCGACGGCAAGACCCACGAAGTCAACGTTCTGGACATGCTGT
>DAIDJI010001197.1 GCA_027451455.1 Planctomycetales bacterium
GGGCGAGCGCAGGATCTTGCCTTGCAGCTCTGACACGCTCTCGCACTTTGCCCGCTCCATCGCCGCCGTGACGCGCCGGCGGAGAGACGGCATGGAGTAGCCGCGGAAGTCGTAGTGGAAGCGCTGGTAGATCGCCTCGAGAAGCAGGCGGATCTCCAGATCGAGCACGACGGCGGGCGGCTCGGTCATTGGGGCATCCACACGCGCAGCAGGGAGAGGAGCACGTCGACGTCGAGCGGCTTTGCGATGTAGTCGTTGGCGCCCGCGTCGCGGCAGCGCTGCTGGTCGTCCTTCATCGCCTTCGCGGTCAGGGCGATGACGGGCAGCTTCGCCCACGCGGGGCGCTTGCGGATTTCGCGCGTCGCTTCCAGGCCGTCCATCTCGGGCATCATGATGTCCATGAGCACCAGATCGATTGACGCGTTTCTGTCGAGCGCCTCGATCGCCTCCCGACCGTTCCGGGCGATGACGACGTCCGCCCCGCGGGGCTCCAGAACGCTGCTGAGCGCGAAGACGTTCCGCACGTCGTCCTCCACGAGCAGGACGCGACGCCCCTCGAAGATGGCCTCGCGATCGCGAGCGCGCTGGAGCATGCGGCGCCGCTCGTCCGGCAGGTCCGACTCGACCTGGTGAAGGAACAACGTCACCTCGTCGAGCAGCCGCTCCGGCGACCGCGCTCCCTTGACGATGATCGAGCTCGAGTGCTTGCGCAGACGCTGCTCCTCCTCGGCC
>DAIDJI010001198.1 GCA_027451455.1 Planctomycetales bacterium
GCCCGCACGACGTAGCCGCCCCCCACGTTCTTGTTGTTTTCGCGCAGGGCAAGCATCACATCGTCAAGCGTTAGCTTGTATTTCGCCAGCTTGATCGGGTCGGCGCGGACCTCGAACTGCTTCGCGAGGCCGCCCCACGCGTTGATCTCAGCCACGCCCGACACGCGCCGCAGGCGCGGGCGGATGACCCAATCCTGGAGGGTGCGCAGCTCGGTCAAGTCGTATTCGGGGTTCGTGCTTTTCAGCAGGTAGTGGTAGACCTCTCCCAATCCGGTGGCAACGGGGCCCATCGTGGGCCGCGCGATCCCCTCCGGGAGCTCGACCTCGGAGAGCCGCTCGTTGATCTGCTGCCGCGCGAAGTAGATGTCCGTATCGTCGCTGAAGATCAGGACGACCTGCGACAGTCCGAACTTCGAGACCGAACGGACCTCGTCCAGGCCCTTGAGCCCTCCCATCGCATACTCGACCGGGAAGGTGATGAGCCGCTCGGTTTCCTCGGGTGATAACTCCGGCGCATTCGTGTTGACCTGTACCTGGACCGGGGTCGTGTCCGGGAACGCGTCCAGGGGCAACTGCCTCGCCGCGCGCACCCCCAGTGCGATCAGGATGCCGGTGACCAGCAGGACGACGAACCGATTCTTCAAACTGAAGTCGATGACCGCATTGAGCACGGCGTGGTCTCCATCCGGCGTCGGGTTTACTTACAGCACCCGGCGCCGATGGCGCCCTTC
>DAIDJI010001199.1 GCA_027451455.1 Planctomycetales bacterium
CGAGACCGTCCCTCGCGAGCGGCTCTACCTGGCCCAGACGCCGCAGGTCTTCCGCAAGGAGATCCTCGGCCGGGCCTATGCGCAGCGGTCGAGACTCGGCTCGGCGATCACCGACGATTGCCAGCTCGTCGAGGCGGTCGGACAACGTTGCGCGGTCGTCGACGGGTCGCGGTACAACATCAAGATCACGACTCCCGAGGATCTCCGCCTCGCCGCTGCGATCCTCCCCCTCCTCGAACCACTGCCGCACGAGGGGGCCGCGCACCCCTACTCCGACGAGAAGGCTATCTTCGAGAAGCTGCCGAAGCTCAAGCCTTCGGACCTTTTCGGGGCGTGAGCACCTGGTTGGGTAGTATCGAGGAGAAACCACGAAAAACACGAAGGGCACGAAAATCCTGGAGCAATCGCTGAACCGCCGCCCATTATCCTGAGGAGATAGGGATTGGGACTCGGGGGATCGGTGCTCATGAAGGACGGCCCAGGGTCGCTGCTGCATCACATCGGCGTCCTCTTCGACGCCGGCACGCTCGGGGAGCAGTCTGACCGGCAGCTCCTCGACCAGTTCCTATCGGGCGATCGCGCGACGTCGGACCTGGCGTTCACCGTTCTGGTGAAGCGACACGGGCCGATGGTCTTCCGGGCCTGCCGGGCCATCCTCCGCGATCCCACCGCGGCCGAGGATGCCTTTCAGGCCACCTTTCTCATTCTCGCGCGGAAGTCGCCCGGAC
>DAIDJI010001200.1 GCA_027451455.1 Planctomycetales bacterium
CCCGTCGGCGTTAAGCCGAAGTAGCTTGCCTTGAAGCGTATCGAGCCGCTGCGCGGGTGCTCCGGCGGTCTGCTCGCCAATCGCGACGTACAGCTTGGCGTCGACGCCGAAGTGAATGCCACCCCCCTGGTGCCCAGCGGGGATCTGGCCGCCGAGTTTCCTCTGATCGTCGCCCTCCAGGAGAATCTGTTCGCTCTCGGGCTCGGCCCGGTCTCCGTTCGCCGTGAATCGGCTCACCACGTGATGCGGATAGGGCTTTGAGGCGACGTAACAGACGTAAACGTAGGGTCTTTCGGGAAATGTCGGGTCGAGAGTGACGCCGATCAGCCCGCGCTCCCAGGTACTGTCCACGGGCAGAGTCACGAAGGGATCGGGGAGAAGGCGATCGTCCTTAATCACTCGCAGCGCACCCGTCTGTTCGCAGACGAAGACTCGGCCGTCGAGGGCCACGGCCATGCCGGTCGCGCCCGTGAGCCCTCGTACGACCACTTGCTGGGCGAATCCGTCGGCCAACTCCGATGCATCGCCGCTCGGAAAGTCGGCACACACGGACCGTGTCATCAGTGTCAACGCAAGTACGATCGGCCCGAGTGACCACATGATCCGCTCAGACTTATACGCTAAGTCCATATCCGATCCCCGAAAGGACGACAGAGCGACGGCGCTACCGGACGATCGTATCGTAGCGCAGCGGTTTCGGTCGAGAATGTAGAGTCTATGGCATCG
>DAIDJI010001201.1 GCA_027451455.1 Planctomycetales bacterium
GCGGTTCCTCGTCGAGGATGGGATCGGCAAGGACGCTCGATTTTGGAAACTCGCCCAGTCGCTTTCGGCCCTTTACCCGCCGGGGATCGACGAGAAGCGCTGGGTCGATGGCGTCCTCGCTAGGAAGAAGAGTCTGGGACTGTAAGCTTTTCTTGCGCGATTGAGGAAATCCCGGTATTCCGGAGGCTTATGGGAATAATGGCAAAACTCAGACCCTGGTATCAGGTAGTCACGCCCCGCGAAGATCTCCGCGAGAACCGGCCGCTCGACGCCTCGGAATTCGCCGTCCACCTGGATCACATCCGCGATAACCGAGCGCATGACGATTACGTCAAGCCCGAGCGGTTCTTCGAACGAACCTACATGACCAAGAGCCTGCTCGACCTCTCCTCGCAGGTCGTGCGCAGGCTCACCGGCATCAAGGTCGAGACCTCGGCGGTCTTCAACATGGCGACGCAGTTCGGCGGAGGGAAGACTCACTCCCTCACCGCCCTCTACCACCTGGGGCGGGGAGGGGAGAAAGCAAAGAACTGGCGTGGAGTGGACACGGTCCTCACGCGAGCCCAGGTCAGTACCGTCCCAAAAGCCAACGTCGCTGTTTTTGTGGGGACTGAGTTTGACATCATTGACGGCCGGGGAGGTGAGGGAGAACCGCACCGGAAAACGCCCTGGGGAGAGATTGCCTGGCAGCTTGGCGGCGAGAAATCGTTCGCCG
>DAIDJI010001202.1 GCA_027451455.1 Planctomycetales bacterium
GTCCTTCGGGCGGAGCGGATTTCAGAATTTTGCGCAAGAACGCGATGCGGGCCGGGCTCTGGCCGTGCAGCGTGCCGCCTTTGGACCACCACAGGACGTCGTTGGGATCGAGAAAGGTCTCGCCGTGGCCGGCATAGGCACCCGAGACCGTGGCCATCCAGAAGCGGCGCACCATCTCTCGGGCTGAAATATTGCCCCAGCGCTTGGGGATGTCGCCCTCGTACTTGCATTCGTCATAGATGACGGGTTTGCGGAAGCGCGCCACGTATTCGCGCGCGCCTTCGAGATCCGAGCTCTGCAGGGAGACGTGCGTCACCCAGGGCTTGGACGGATCGTACATCACCCTGCTGTGATGAATGGAGCGGAGGTGGGCGTAGGGGTCGGACTTCTCAAGGACCTGGAAGTAGTGGTCGAAATCGGCGGCGGTCTTGGTCTTGATGAGGTCCCACTCGTTGGCCAGCGACCACCAGACGTTGCGAAAGGCGGCGAGCCGCGCCACGGTGTAGCGAAGGTAGAGGTCGTTGGCGTCGGGCGGCATGGCGGCGTAGCCCCAGCGGTCATAGGGGTGGAAGAGGATCACGTCGGCCTCGATGCCGAGGGACTGTAGATCGCGGATGCGGCACTCGATGTGCTGGAAGAATTCCGGGTTAAAGCGCGCGAAGTCGCCGCGGCCGGCGGCGTCGCGCTCGAAGGGATAGTAGACGGGCTCGTTC
>DAIDJI010001203.1 GCA_027451455.1 Planctomycetales bacterium
CACGGACCGGTTGGCTCAAGAAGCCACGAAACGCCATGGTCAAAGTGCCATATCAACCAACGTCCATGCGATGTTATTTGTCGAACGCCCCGCCCCGCACAATGTTTGAGCACCACGTTGGCCTGCCAGCGGTTGGCGGGAGTATCCACACGATCAATAACTTTGCCCGCCAACGCCCGGTTCAGGCGTTCAGCCAATGCTCGAATTTGCGGCCCTTCCATGAGCGTTATCCTCCGGTTGCGCGAACCAGCGTTTTGCCGATGTCGGCCGGCGAGTCGGTGGTCTCAATGCCCGCAGCCCGCATCGCCAGTATTTTACTCTCTGCGGTGCCCTCACCGCCACTGATGATGGCCCCGGCATGGCCCATGCGCTTGCCCGGTGGGGCGGTGCGCCCGGCGATAAAGCCCACCACCGGCTTGGTCACATGCTTTTTGACAAACTCGGCGGCGGCTTCTTCGGCGGTTCCGCCGATCTCGCCGATCATCACAATCGCTTCGGTTTCCGGGTCATCCTGAAACGCCCGCAGCACATCCACAAAATCCATGCCCTTTACCGGATCGCCCCCGATGCCAACGCACGTGCTTTGACTCCACCCAAGCTGGCTGGTCTGCCACACCGCTTCATAGGTAAGCGTGCCCGAACGGCTCACAATGCCCACCGCCCGCTTGCCGCGGGTGCGCGGCGTATGAATGTAACCGGGCATGATGCCGAT
>DAIDJI010001204.1 GCA_027451455.1 Planctomycetales bacterium
TGCACAGCCAAGGCAAAAAGTTGCTAAAAGAGGCGGGCGCCCCCTACAAAAATCCGTCGGAGTGGCAAACGCATTTGCGCCTTACCGATGGCCGCAGCAACGAGGAGCATTGGGCGAGTATTGCGGCCGTGCCGGGCTCGCTGCTTAAGAGCAGTGCCGCTCTGGTGCCATCTCCATTTACGCAGAAGAAAGGCGCTCTCACCGAGCCGCGGCAGTTTAATCTTATGTTTCAAACGTTTGTGGGGGCGGTGCAGAACGACGATTCGATGGCATACCTGCGGCCTGAAACCGCCCAGGGCATTTTCGCCAACTTTCGCAACGTTACCGACACCAGCCGCGTGAAGGTGCCATTTGGCATTGCGCAAATCGGCAAGGCGTTTCGCAACGAGGTTACGCCGCGGAACTTTACGTTTCGGTCGCGCGAGTTCGAGCAGATGGAGATTGAGTTTTTTATTCATCCCAAAACCGCCGCCGAGTGGTACCAATTTTGGCGCGACACCCGCTTTAAGTGGTGGCAGAGCATTGGCCTTGCGGGCAGCAACCTGCAACTTCGCGAGCACGACCGCGATGAACTCGCTCACTATGCTAAAGAAGGCGCCGGCACGAGCGACATTGAATACAAGTTTCCGTTTACGGCCCCTGGCTTTGGCGAGTTAGAAGGGGTGGCACATCGCACCGATTTTGACCTAAGGCAGCATGCGGAGTTTTC
>DAIDJI010001205.1 GCA_027451455.1 Planctomycetales bacterium
CAGCACTACCAGGAACCCCGCAGGCTGGTCCTGGTGGTCCAGGACGGTGCCCCTCCGATCGTGCCGCTCGCCGGGGCGGATGTCGGGGCGCTCTTCAACCGGCGAGCCCGGAGGATGGCGACGGAGGGCCGGCTACGGCCTCGATGCCCGTCACGCAGGCCCGGAGACGTTCCGCTCCGGGGAGGGTCTGGTCGGTCGGGCGGCCGAGGACCGCGCGCTCGTCCGTGTGTCCGACGTGCCGCCCGACCTGCTGAAGGTGCGCTCCGCCCTGCTCGAGTCGACGCCCGCGGAGGTGCTGCTCGTCCCCACCGAGGGGACGTCTCACGCGGTCCTCTTGGAGGCGTCCCGCGAGATCCGCAAGCGCCCCGCGTGGGCGAAGCTCCCCATCATCGCCGTGACCGCCAAGGCGATGAAGGACGACCAGCAGCCCTGCCGCGAAGCGGGCGCGAACGACTACATCGCCAAGCCGCTGGACGTCGACGTGCTCCTCTCCCTGCTGCGCGTGTGGATGCTTCGATGACCGAGCCGCCCACCCTCGTGCTCGATCTGGAGATCCGCCTTTTGCTCGAGGCGATCTACCAGCGCTTCCACTACGACTTCCGCGGCTACTCCATGCCGTCTCTCCGCCGGCGCATCGCCGCAGCGATGGATCGCACCAAGAGCGCGAGCGTGTCCGAGCTGCAAGGCAAGATCCTGCGCTCGCCC
>DAIDJI010001206.1 GCA_027451455.1 Planctomycetales bacterium
GTACGCGGACGCTTCGGGGCAGCGCTCGCTGGCCGCGTACGTCGTCGGCCGCGCGGGCGAGGCGATCGACGAGATGTCCCTCAAGGCGGCCGTCGCGGCGAAGCTCCCCGACTTCATGGTGCCGTCGCACGTCGTCGTGCTGCCCGCGCTGCCGCTGTCGCCGAACGGCAAGGTGGACCGAAAGGCCCTCCCGGGGCCCACGGCCCGCGCGCCGTCCGCGGTCGCCGTCGAGCCGCGCGACGATCTCGAGCGCGGCATCGCGCGCCTCTGGGGCGCGCTGCTCGGCCGGACCGAGGTCGGCGCTACCGACAACTTCTTCGACCTCGGCGGCCACTCGCTGCTGGCGGTCGTCTTCGTCGCGCGCGCCGAGCAGGACCTCGGGCTACGCGTCCCCCTCTCGCGGCTGCTCGAGCGCCCGACCGTCGAGGCGCTCGCGGCCTCGCTGCGCCCGACCGTGACTCCCGCCCCGCGCGGCCGCCACCTCGTCACGCTCAACGCCGCCGGCACGCGGCCGCCCCTCGCCCTCGTGTCCGGCACCGGCGGCTTCGGGTTCATCTTCCGAGGCCTGGCGTCTCGCCTGGGAGATCGCCAGACGGTGCACGTCTTCAACGCGGTCGGCGCCGACGACGACGGCGAGCGGTGCGAGGACGACATCGAACGGATCGCGGCGGTCTACGAGCCGCAGCTGCTCGCGGCGTG
>DAIDJI010001207.1 GCA_027451455.1 Planctomycetales bacterium
TTTCAATGGCTGCCGTCTTCGGGGAGATTGTGAATGCGACGCGTGCTCTGTTTGGCTCTGGTGTTATCCTGGACCGCAACGGCCCGGGCGCAGAAACCGGCTCCCGTGGAGAATGTCTCGACATTTGAGCCCCGAACGGCGGCCGAGGAGCAAAAGGCCCTTCATGTTCCACCCGGCTTCGAAGTGCAGCTCGTCGCGGCTGAGCCCGACATCTTTAAGCCCCTCAACATTGCGTTCGACGACAAAGGGCGGCTCTGGGTCACCGACACGCTCGAGTACCCGTATGCCGCGGGTGAGGGCAAAACCCCGCGCGATACCGTGAAGATCCTGGAGGACTTTGGACCTGACGGGCGCGCGCGGAAGATCACCACGTTCGCCGACGGCCTCAACATCCCGATCGGGATCATTCCGCTGCCCGACTGTAAGAGCGCCCTCGTCCACAGCATTCCGAACGTTTATCGCCTGACCGACACCGACGGCGACGGCCGCGCCGATCGCCGCGAGCCCGCCTATCAGTCCATCGGCTTCCGAGACACGCACGGAATGACCAACGCGTTTACATGGGGTTTTGACGGTTGGATCTATGCCTGTCACGGATTCTCCAATGATTCCACAGTGACGGGGTCGGACAAGCAAGCGATTCGCATGCAGTCGGGCAACACCTACCGCATGAGGCCGGACGGCTCGCACCTTGAGTAT
>DAIDJI010001208.1 GCA_027451455.1 Planctomycetales bacterium
GGACGGCCAAAGCAGCAAGGAGGGCTATGCTTTCCAGGCGTCGCGTCATGGCGGGCCTCGTTTTTGGGGGATGAGGAGGCGGGATGATCGAGTGATACAAAACCGCGATCGACCTGGCCGTCGCGGAGGACCGAACCGTCTGCCCGTGTAGGAGCCAGCTCCAGCTGGCGACCCGGACGAAGCGAATGCTGATGCGCGGATCGCCGGCTGGAGCCGGCTCCTACAAAAGGCAGACGCAGGACCTTCCATCATCGCCCGCCGACCCGGACGAAGACAACGCCTCTACCCTCGATCGCCGCGACCACTCCATCGCGATGATCGGGATCGGGGGCCATCGCCGCGATCTTCGACCGGCCGAGCATCGGTAATTCGTCGAGCGGCTGCACCTTCCCGCCCTCGACCAGAATCAACCCCTCGCCGCCGAGCCAGAATCGGCCGAGGCCGTCGCGAGCCAGCCTCGTGATGTCTCTCCCAGCCTCGATCCCCGCCGCCTCGATCCGACCGCCGTCGATGGAAAACGAGCGCAGCCCGCGATCGGTCGCCAGGAGCAACCGGCCCTTCTCCGAGGGGATGGCGTCGCGGATCTTCAGCCGCTTGCCGGCCTCCTCGGTCGCGACGACCGACAGCCGAGGATTCTGGAAATTCACTCCATACGAGAGCCGGAGCAAAACCTCGTTCCTGGGATCGATGAGGAT
>DAIDJI010001209.1:0-369 GCA_027451455.1 Planctomycetales bacterium
AGGAGCAGAAGGGACACCTCTGGGAGATCAAGTACCCCGTCATTGGCCCTGCGGGCGGCAGCGTTTCGGATGAGTTTATTACCGTTGCGACGACGCGCCCGGAGACGATGCTGGGCGATACGGCCGTGGCGGTCCATCCCGAGGACGAACGCTACCTCGATCTGCACGGCAAGAAGCTGCGCCTGCCGTTGATGAATCGCGAAATTCCCCTCGTGACCGACGAATGGGTGAGCCGCGAGTTTGGCACTGGCGCGGTGAAGGTGACGCCGGCGCACGACCCGAACGACTTTGCTCTCGGTGAGCGGCACCATCTGCCCTCCATCAACGTGATGGACGATCGCGGCCACATGAACGAGAACGGCGGACCTT
>DAIDJI010001209.1:379-693 GCA_027451455.1 Planctomycetales bacterium
TCTCGACCGCTACGCGGCTCGCAAAAAAATCGTGGCTGATCTCGAAGAGCAGGGGCTCCTCGTGGCCGTCAAGGACTACACGAACAACGTGGGACACTGCGACCGCTGTAAGACGGTCGTTGAGCCGCGGCTCTCCACGCAGTGGTTCATCGCCGTCAACAAGAAGCCCGAGGGTGGCGGCGCATCGATGGCCGAGCTGGCCATTGCCGCCGTCAAGGCAAGCGCTGACGGCACCAAGGCGATCCGCTTTACGCCGGAGAACTACGAGAAGATTTATCTGGAGTGGATGACGAACATTCACGACTGGTGCATCT
>DAIDJI010001210.1 GCA_027451455.1 Planctomycetales bacterium
GCCCACGTCGAGACGTTCACCTATCGCAACGGGGAGGTCCTCAACGCCCTCCAGAAACTCACCGGCCAGGATTTCGGCTACGATATCGAGGCCTGGCGCGCCTGGATCACCCGATCGTTCAATCCCCATCCCGTCCCCCGCCGTCGTGTCCCCCAGCCCTGATCGGGGGATAATCGGGGAGCAACCACGAAAAACACGAAGGATACGAAAAAGTCTTGGATTCTCGGATGGCCGATCGACGGTCGTCACCGTGAATCTGACTTTGGTTCGATGGCCGATGAGGGTGTTGGCGTGACGGACGACAGGTAGCCGGGGATAATCGGGGAGCAACCACGAAGGACACGAAAAAGTCTTGGATTCTCGGATGGTCTATCGAAGGTCATCAGCGTGAATCTGAGAGAGAAAAATCTATGTGAATCTGAGAGAGAAATCTGTCTGTCTTTTTCGTGTCCTCCGTGTTTTTCGTGGTTCCTGACTTTGATTCGATGGCGGACGAGGGTGGTGGCGTGACGGACGACGGGCACGAGCTGATTCGGGAGGTCCGGCAACGATTGGAATCGCTTCGGAGAGCCGGCGTGGAGGCGATGCCGCGGCCGAGTGTTCGCACGGCGGCCGTTGTGACCGTGAAACCGCGTTCGGTCCCGTCGTCTGCTCCCGTTCCAGAACCGTCGCCGGTGCCTGCGCTGGAGCCG
>DAIDJI010001211.1 GCA_027451455.1 Planctomycetales bacterium
GCCTGGTCGACCACGCAACGATGGTGCGCGTCCTGGAGGAGATCGAGCTCGACGCTGTTCCGCAACTGGGGACTCTCGTGCTCGACCACACGGTCGACGAACTCGTCGCCTATTCGGAAGGGATCAGCCTGTTGAACTCCAAGGTTCAGCGCGAGGGGGTGGTCCTGCGTCCGCTCGCCGAGGAGTACGACGAGGACATCGGCGGGCGGTTGAGCTTCAAGGTGATCAACCCCAGGTTCCTTCTCAAGTACGATGAGTGACAACGTTCGCGGATGACACGACCCGAGGGATTCTGGCCTTGGCAGAATCTTCCGGGCGGTTATATTTGCGAAACCAAATTTGGAAAACCAAACCCGACCGGCCAACGGAGGGCCACCCTATGGGACGACCACCGGCGAAGGATCTGACGGAGCGCGAGCTGGAGGTGATGCACGTCTTCTGGACGCACGGTGAGGCAACCGCCAACGACGCGCGAGACCGCCTTGCGGCGACGGGATTGGACCGGACGTACACGACGATCGCCAACCTCGTGCGTGCGCTGCATGAGAAGGGATTCCTGGAGCAAGTCAACGAGGAGCGGCCGTTCGTCTACCGGGCGGTGCGGTCGTACGAGGATGTGTCGGGCCGCCTGCTTGGCGACCTGGTCCAGCGGGTCTTTCGGGGCTCTCGGGCGCAGTTGTTGCGCTG
>DAIDJI010001212.1 GCA_027451455.1 Planctomycetales bacterium
GGCAGAAAGGCAATGATGATCGCTACCTGCCCGGCCACGAACTGGCTGCGGGCAAGCGTTGAAATCAGCAGCCCCATGCCGAGCGCGGCCAGCATGAAGAGGGACGATATGGTGATGAGGGCGAGGACTGAGCCACGAAAGGGGACACCAAAGACCCATACCGCCATGCCCGTCGATATGGCCATGCCTCCCATGCCGAGGACAAAATAGGGAATGAGCTTTCCGAGGAGGATTTCGTCAATCCGTACCGGCGTGACGAGGAGGGCTTCCATGGTTCCACGCTCCCATTCGCGCGCAACCACGAGGGCGGTCAGAAGCGTGCCGATGAGGGTCATGATGATGGCGATCAGTCCCGGGATGAGGAAATTGCGGCTGCGTATATCCGGGTTGAACCACATGCGCTGGTCGACACTCACCGGGGCGCTGATGCTATGGCCGTGATCAAGACCATAGTGAATGAGCCAGGTCTGCCACGCTCCTTGAACGTACCCTGAAATGATACGGGCGGTGTTGGCGTCCGTGCCATTGATGATCGCCTGGATCGGGGCGCCGGACGCAGAATAGAGCTTGCGCGCAAAGTCGCTGCGCAGAACGATGATCCCGTTGATACGCCCGGACAGCATGGCCGCAACAGCCAGGCGGCGATCCGACAGGCGATCGATCTGAAAATATTCCGAATGCGAC
>DAIDJI010001213.1 GCA_027451455.1 Planctomycetales bacterium
GTAGATGCGCGTGACGCTCTGCACGCCCGGATCCTCGTGCGGCTCGTAGGACGCGCGCCCCGTGGACTTCTTGTACCAGTCGAGGATCCGCCCGACGAACGGCGAGATCAGCGTGACCCCCGCCTCGGCGCAGGCGATGGCCTGGTGGATCCCGAAGAGGAGGGTCAGGTTGCAGTGGATCCCCTCCTTCTCCAGCACCTCGGCGGCGCGGATCCCCTCCCACGTGGAGGCGATCTTGATGAGGACGCGCTCCTTCTTGGCGCCCGCCTTCTCGTACTGCGCGATGAGCGTCCGCGCCTTCTCGATGGTGCCCTTGGTGTCGAAGGAGAGCCGCGCGTCCACCTCGGTGGAGACGCGCCCCGAGACGATGCCGAGGATGCGCAGGCCGAACTCGACGCTGAGGCGGTCGATGGCCTTCTTCACCACCGCGTCCTTGCTCGCCCCGCCGCCGGCCTCCTTCTTGGCCCACGCGAGCGCGTCGTCGACGACCTGCGCGTACTCCTTCATCTGCGCGGCCGCCATGATGAGCGACGGGTTGGTGGTCGCGTCGCGCGGCTTGAACTTGCGGATCGCGTTGATGTCGCCCGTGTCCGCGACGACCACGGTCATCTTCGACAGCTGCTCGAGCAGGTTCTGGCTCATGACGTGGGGGAGCATTGCCGGGAACCATCGCCGGCGCAATGC
>DAIDJI010001214.1 GCA_027451455.1 Planctomycetales bacterium
TGGATGAGTCGCGGAACGAATTCCGCGCCGTCCCAAACCGGTTTCATCGCGGCTCGCGTCGCTCCGAGAATCGCGACCTCGGGTGCGTTGACGATCTGCGTGAATTGCGTCCCGCCGATGCTACCGATCGAACTGATCGTAAAGCTCCCGCCTTGCATATCAGCGAGCGGTAACTTCCCGTCGCGAGCTTTTGCCGCCAATTCCGCGCTCCGCTGCGCGATCTCGAGCAGACCGAGTTTGTCGGAGCCTTTGAGCACCGGCACGACGAGCCCGCCGGGGGTGTCGGCGGCGAAGCCGATGTTGTAGTAGCGCTTCAGTACTAAGCCGTCGCCGACGAGCGAGGAATTAAACTCCGGAAACTGCCGAAGTGCGGCCACGCACGCTTTTATGAGGAATGCGAGCATGGTGAGCTTCGCGCCGCCTCGCTTGCTTTGCTCGGCATTAACGCGCTCGCGGAAGTCCTCGAGTTCGGTGACGTCGGCCTCGTCGTAGTTGGTGATATGCGGAATCTGTACCCAATTGCGGTGCAAGTTCGGCCCGGAGAGGCGTTTGATGCGCGGCAAATCGATGCGTTCGATCTCGCCGAACGATGCAAAATTCGGAGTCGGCCACGGCGGCAATCCGGCGAGCGTCGATGCACCCGTGCCGGCGGCGCCGGCGAGTGCAGCTTTGACGTG
>DAIDJI010001215.1 GCA_027451455.1 Planctomycetales bacterium
GTGCCGGCAACGATACGAATGAGCAGACCGGCAGGCTGACAGCCGGCTTCGGTGCATCGCCCAACGAAATAGGTCCGGAATTCACCTTTGGCATTTACATCGAGAAACTGCTGGGTGGCCCCATCCTGATCATCAAGACCTCTTGGGGCGGCAAAGATCTCAACACCGATTTCCGTCCACCCAGTGCCGGGCCTTTTGTCTGGGGCAAATACGAATTGGCCCAGATTAAGGCGCGTGGTGACAACATTTCACAGGACAAGGCCGACGAAATCAAAGCCACAGGGGTGTACTATCGCTTAATGATAGGATATGTGCGAAAGGTACTGGCGAACATCAAGCGGGTGGATCCGCAATACGACCCGAAACAGGGTTACGAACTCGCCGGCTTCGTCTGGTTTCAGGGGTGGAACGATATGGTCGGTTACTGGGTCTACCCCAAAGGCGGCTAGCCCGGCGGCTTCAACACGTATGGCCAACTCTTGACGCTGTTTATTAAAAATGTACGCAAGGATCTCGCGGCGCCGCATATGCCCTTTGTGATTGGCGTGATGGGGATCGGCGGCATGAAGATAAAGCCGGGCCGCAAGATGTACTTCCGCCAGGCCGAAGTCGAGCCGACTTTGCTTCCCGAATTCAAAGGCAACGTGACTGCCGTGCAGACAGCGCCTTTCTGGG
>DAIDJI010001216.1 GCA_027451455.1 Planctomycetales bacterium
AGGACACCGTACCAAAGGTGTTGACGCTCGGCACCGATCATCCCGCGATGGCCAAGGTCGAGATCCCCTCGTCGTGATCGAATAACGACGACGTTTGAGGTAACTAGTATGTGCATGCACCGACCTGTCCGCGATCACCGCCGCGAGGCTGGATTCACCTTGATCGAGCTGCTCGTCATGATGTCGATCATCGGCCTTCTGATCGCGCTGGTGTTGCCCGCGGTGCAGTCGTGGCGCGAGGCGGCCCGGCGCGCGCAATAGCAGAACAACCTCAAGCAGATCGGCCTGGCGCTGCATAATTACCACGAGGCGAACCAGATATTTCCCATCAATTGGCCGAATGGACTTCTCTCTCCGTTGGGCATTCCGCCGAACACGATCGCTCGGCCTTTCTCCGCCTTCACAAGGATGCTTCCTTATCTCGATCAGCAGCCGCTCTACTCGTCCATCAATTTCAACGTTCAGAATTATCCTGACAATACCAACTCAGCCTACCCGTTTCATGAGAACCTTACCTCGCAGACCACCGTGCTCGGTGCCCTCCTCTGCCGGTCCGACGGCGCTTCGACGCCCACCCCATATGGGTGCAATTATCGCGGCAATTATGGCGCTCGTCCATCGGCGTCCACGACCCGAGAGACCTAAGACAGCGGCATCGGTTTCTACACTTTGTTT
>DAIDJI010001217.1 GCA_027451455.1 Planctomycetales bacterium
GGCCGAAGCAGGTCCCCGAGCAGGGCCCGGCTGCGCTTGCGCAGGATGAGCGCGATCCCCTTGGGGAGTTCCTCGACTTCCTCGGCGGCGATCCCGCGCCATGACTGGGTGGCTGCCTGGCTCATCGTCTCGCTCCGGTGTCCGCGTCCGAGCTCATCAGGTGCTGGTACTGGGCGTCGCTGGCAAGCAGTTCATGGTGCGTGCCCGAGGCCCTGATCTCGCCGTCCGCCAGCACCACCACCCGGTCTGCCAGCGCGACCGTGGACGGCCGGTGCGCCACGATCAGGGCCGTCGAGGTGGACAGCACCTGGCCGAGTGCCTGGGTGACCTTGGCCTCGGTGTGCACGTCGAGCGCCGACAGCGGGTCGTCCAGGAGCAGCACCGAGGGGCTGGCCAGGATCGCCCGGGCCAGGGCGATCCGCTGGCGCTGGCCGCCGGACAGCGACATGCCCTGCTCGCCGATCCGGGTGTCCAGGCCCCAGGGCAGGTCCTCGACGAACTGAGCCTGGGCGGCAGCCAGGGCCGCCCGCACGGCCGCGTCGGTCGCCTGCGGATTGCCGAGCGCGACGTTCTCTCTCGCGCTCACCGAGAACAACGTCGGGTCCTCGAACGCGCATGCCACCAGCGAGCGCAGCACGGTCAGCGGCAGGTCCCTGATGTCGGTGCCGTCGAGC
>DAIDJI010001218.1 GCA_027451455.1 Planctomycetales bacterium
GCGCACCGCGAGCCGCTCGTCGTGGGTCACGATCACGAGGCTCGTGCCGAGTTCCCGGTTGAGCTCGAGCATCAGCTCGAACACGTGGGCGGCGTTCGCTCCATCCAGGTTCCCGGTCGGCTCGTATGCCGCGCAGAATGCCAATGTCGTCTCGATGAGCTGGGGTGGGGGCGAGTATTCGGGCGAGACCTGGTACGACAGCACGTTTAGCGTCCCCGGTGTGGCGTTCGTCGCGTCGTCGGGCGACGCCGGGGCGCCGGTCTCCTGGCCGGCCGCCTCGCCGAATGTCCTGGCCGTTGGCGGGACCGCGCTCACGCTCAACGCAAACGGCAGCTATGGCAGCGAGACCGGGTGGAGCGGCAGCGGCGGCGGGATCAGCGCCTACGAGTCGATGCCCTCGTACCAGGCGTCCGCGAACACCGGCGCCTCAAACCGGTCCAACCCGGACGTCGCCTACAATGCCTCGCCGAATACCGGGTTTGCCGTCTACGACTCGTACCAGAACGGCGGATGGACGCAGGTCGGCGGGACCAGCGCCGGCGCCCCGCAATGGGCCGCGATCCTGGCGATCGCCGACCAGGGCCGCGCCCTCGCCGGCTTGCCCGCGCTCGACTCCTCCAATGCGCAGGAGGTGATGACCGACCTCTACCAGGCGCAGGCCACCGACTTCCAC
>DAIDJI010001219.1 GCA_027451455.1 Planctomycetales bacterium
TCGATCGATGCCGCCTTGGCATTTGCGTCGGCGAGCAGAGAGCCGCCGAATTGCGGCTGCTCATCGCAGAGTATCACGCGTGCGCCGCTGACGGCCGCAGCCCTCGCGGCCGCAAGACCCGACGGCCCCGCGCCGACGATCAGGACGTCGCAATGCGCAAATCGAGTGCCATAGGTGTCCGGGTCGGCCAGCTCGGGGGCGCTGAGCCCTCCGCGCATCGCCGTCGCGATGACGTCGATGCGCTTGTCAACGCCGTCGGTACCAACGCCCTGGGCACCCAGGATCTCGCCGGACTCGGGGTCCACGAGCAGCTTCAGCGCGATCTTCTGGGCGCCGGGGTAGTAGCCGGCGTGGCTGCCGGGGTGGGTGTGCACGGCGATGAAGGGTCGGCCCTTGGCCACCAGCCGCTTCTCGTTCCAGCCCGTCGTCGCGATCGTGAGGTCAAAGACCTTCACGATGGCGGTGCCGATGGTGGTCACGGGACGCACGCGACGACCGGCGATGTGGTCGGCCACGACGCGGCCCTGTCGGTTGGCGATGTTGGCGAGGGGCACGAGCGACGCCTCACCGTCGAGTGCGTCGGTCTTCTCGGCCGCGTCGCCGATCGCGTAGATCGCGAGGTCGCTCGTGCGATTGAACTCGTCGACCGCGATGCCACCGAGCTCGCCGATGG
>DAIDJI010001220.1 GCA_027451455.1 Planctomycetales bacterium
ATCCGCGACCGCTATAATTCCGCGATGCCTACCCGTCGTCACGCCGGCCGCGTCCCGGTTTTCCTGCTGGTCGTGCTGGCCGCCATCGCCGCCGGGCTGGGCCTGTGGCTGGGCCTGCGCAGCCACGCGCCGCCGCAGCCGCCGCCGATGCAGTCCGCGCAGGTCTATCCGCAGCCGCGCCCGCTGCCCGCTTTTGCGCTGACGCAAAGCGACGGCAAGCCGCTGACCGCCGCCGCCTGGCAGGGCCGGTACACGCTGGTGTTCTTCGGCTACACCTTGTGTCCGGACGTCTGTCCCACCACGCTGGCGACCCTGCATCAGGCGCTGCAGCAGCTGCGCCTGGCGGCGCGGCTGCCCCCAGGATGGCGCAAGTCACTGACGGCGGCCGACCTGGGCGCGCTAGCGCGGCTGACCCAGCGCTATGCCGGCTCGCCGCCCCGCTCGCTCGCCGACGCTCCGCTGCGCGGCATTGCCCGCGCGCTGCAGCCGCCGAAGCCGCGACCGACTGGCTGGAGCCGCTGGGTGAAGTGGCTGCGCGAGATCACCGTCGCGCGCGACGAGGCGCCGGGCTTCTACATGCAGGTGGCTTACCGGATGCCGCGGGGCCCGGTCCAACCGGGGCAGAAGATCGACCCGGCCGACGAGACTCCGGTGCAGGAGCTGCCGGTGAAG
>DAIDJI010001221.1 GCA_027451455.1 Planctomycetales bacterium
GAGATGCGTCCAGAGAGCGCGAGTCAATTCTGTTCCTCCGGTGGTCTTGCGTGTCCCTCCGGGCTGCCGGTTTTTGCGTCCTTCGTCAGGTCGACGGTCTCCACCGGCTCGCCGATTGCGCCGGCGGCGCGAAGATAATCGTCCGGAGCGAGGATCAGCTGCGTCCCTCGTGTGCCTGCCGAAACGCTGATCTTCTCAAAGAGAATCACAGTCTCATCGACGAAGACCGGGTACGGCTTCTTTGCGCCAAAGATGGTAACGCCGCCGCGAATGTAGCCCGTAAGCGGCTGCACGTCCTTGAGTGGCGACATCTCGGCCTTGCGCCAGCCGGTGGCGCGCGCCAGTTTCTTGAAGTCCAGCTCGCCGTCGCCGGGAATCACGGCAAAGGCATAACTGGCATGACCGTCGGTGGTGAGCAACGTCTTGAAGACCTGCTCGGGCGGCATCCCGATCTTTTTCGCCACCGTAATCGCGGTCAGGTCGTTGGGGTCGACCTCGTACTCGCGCAGCTCGAAGGCGATGCCGATCGATTCGAGGAAGCGTGCACCGTTGGTCTTCATCGTGTAGGACTCCCCGGCTCAGTGCCCCACGGACCAGGACCTGTCCGTGGGGACCCCGGCTCAAACGATGCCACGCGGCCGGCGTGCAGCGTGAGCACCCAGTCGGCGATG
>DAIDJI010001222.1 GCA_027451455.1 Planctomycetales bacterium
GACGTGTCCGCCGCGGGGGGTGTACTTGGCGGCGTTCGTCAGCAGGTTCACCTGGATCTGCTGCAGGCGCGCCGCGTCGCCGTCCACGTCGAGCGCCTGATCGCCGATCTCGACCTCGAAGTGGAGCCCGTGGCTTTCCATGGTAGCCGTCACGGCGTCCACCGCCTCGCGGGTGACCTCGCGCAGATCGAGCACGCGACGGCGCAGCTCGACCTTGTTCTGCGTGACGCGGCTCGCCTCGAGCAGGTCGTCGAGCAGGCGCGACATCTGCGAGGCCTGACGGTCGAGCGTCTCGACGAACCGCGCGCGCTTCTCGGGATCCTCTCCGGTGACCGCGAGGAGGCGCGTGGCGGTCACGATCGCGCTCAGCGGGTTGCGCAGCTCGTGCGACAGCATCGCGAGGAACTGGTCGCGGAGCCGCACCGCCTCCTGGATCTTCTCCTCGGCTCGCTTCTCGCGCGTCACGTCGCGGAAGATCCCGATGACGCCCACGACGCGCCCCTCGCGGTCCTCGAGCGGGAAGCGCGTCGCCACGTCCCACCCCTCGGTGCCGTCGGAGCGGATGCGCTTCTCGAGCGCGTAGTGCTGCGGCTCGCCGGACAGCATGACCGCGTCGTCGGAGGCGCTCTGAGCGCGCGCGGTCTCCGCGTCGAGCACGTCGAACGCCGTCT
>DAIDJI010001223.1 GCA_027451455.1 Planctomycetales bacterium
ACCCGGAACTCTCGTGGCCGACACAACCCTCGGCGAGTCGAGCCGCTCGATGATCAACAGGCGTAGGTTCGCGATTCAGTTGTTGGGTGCTCGCCGCAAACTCAATCGCTTACCCGGCGCTTGACCCGCGCACCGCCCTCGCCGACGCTCCAGCTCGATGGCGGACGACTGGGCAGACAGCGAAAATGACGCGCTCGTCGGCGACTACTTCGACATGCTCGGCCAGGACCTCGCGGGCCTCGATTACAACAAGGCCGCGCACAACCGCGCGATGCAGGCGAGGATCGGCCGCTCGCGCGGGTCGATCGAGTTCAAGCACCAGAACATCAGCGCCGTGCTCCTGGGTCTGGGGCAGCCGTGGATCGGCGGCTACAAGCCGGCATCGAATTTCCAGGACTCGCTGATCGCGGCGGTGCTGCGCCGGCTCGCCAACGAGCAGGACTGGCTGCGGCCCCTCGGGCGGCCCTCAGCGCCGGCGGGTCCCTTCGCTGGGGCGTCCGAGCGGCCCACGCTCAAGTTCGGGGCGCCGCCCACTCAGAAGAACACGCCGCCAGAACTCGACCTCGCCAAGTTGCTCGGCGTCGCGCGCAAGTACGACGTCGCCGGCCGGGACGAACGCAACCGCGCCCTCGGTCGCGCCGGCGAAGAGGCCGTCCTTGCGCACGAGC
>DAIDJI010001224.1 GCA_027451455.1 Planctomycetales bacterium
TTTCGAATCCGCTCCGGCGCTCAGCCAACGACGGTGTTGACGACCTTCGCAAGCTCGCGTCCGGCCTCGGTCAGACCGTAGAAGTTGTGCTTTCCGGCACGCCTGGGCTCGATAAGACGTCCGTGTCGAAGCAACGCCAGATGATGGCTCACGGCGGGCTGGCTCTGCGTCCCGAGCTCACCGCAAAGTTCGGAAACGTTGCGTTCTTTTTCGTTAAGAAGCATCAAGACCTGGAGTCGGGTCGGATCGGAGACCTGCTTCAGCAGGTCCGCGACGCGGCGGATCTCCGACGACGGCCGAACCGCCGCGGCTGCACTCTTGGAGGTCTTGGACGATCCCGACGACTTGGACGATGCTGCCATGGTTTTCCTCGGACTTCTGAAGCCACTTTGATATCAGGTTGCCTATGAGCGGACCATAACCCGTTGGACAGATTATCGATCGCTTGCTCTTATAATAGGATAATACTCCCTCTCGTCAACCCCGTTGTAGCTCTCTTCAAATCATTTTCTTCACCGTTTCGATGGGCGATTTGTCTTGTCCAGTCCTTCATGAGCCGACTCCATCATCGTTCAGAATGGATAAATGGTTCATCCAGGTAATTCGTTACGGGGCCAAGCGCGGAATGCCGCCGAAATGATGTGAGGAAGGCTGAATCCAGAAG
>DAIDJI010001225.1 GCA_027451455.1 Planctomycetales bacterium
TCGTGGTGTGGCTGTCGGTGCCATAGAGCGTGTCGGGATAGGCGAAGCGCACGCCGCCGATTTCGGCCGTCCACACCGTCTGCGCCAGATATTCGAGATTGACCTGATGGCAGATGCCGGTGCCTGGCGGCACGACGCGGAAATTCTCGAACGCCTCCTGCCCCCAGCGCAGGAACTGGTAGCGCTCGCCGTTGCGGGCAAACTCGGTATCGACGTTCTGGCGCAGCGCATCGGGGCTGGCGGAGAAATCGACCATCACCGAATGGTCGATCACCAGATCGACCGGCACCAGCGGATTGACCTTCTGCGGATCGCCGCCGAGACGGGTGATGCCATCGCGCATCGCCGCCAGATCGACCACCGCCGGCACGCCGGTGAAATCCTGCATCAGGATGCGCGCCGGGCGGAACGGAACCTCCCGGTCGGAATGGCCCGAAGGCAACCAGCCGGCGATGGCGCGCGCGTCGTCCACCTTGTAGCTGGTGCCATTCTCGAAGCGCAGGATGTTCTCGAGCAGGACTTTCAGGCTGACCGGCAGGCGGGCGATGTCGCCGATCGCCTTCGCCGCCTCCGGCAACGAGAAATACTGGTAGGTCTTGCCGTCCACGGTCAGGCTGCGGCGGGTTTTCAGGCTGTCCTGGCCGATGGCGGTCATGCTGTCTC
>DAIDJI010001226.1 GCA_027451455.1 Planctomycetales bacterium
CGGTGAGGTCCTTCAGATCGGAGATCCCGTCCAGCTTCTTGGCCTGGACCAGATCCTTGATCCTGGCCTTGACCTTCTCCGGGCCGACGCCGGAGGGGAGTTCGGTAACGACGATGCCGCTGCGGCGGGCGGTGATCTGCTCGATCCGGGCGGTGGCCCTGGTCCGGAAGGTCCCTCGGCCGGTCTCGTAGGCCTCCCTGATGCCCTCAAGTCCGATGATCTTGCCGCCGGTGGGCAGGTCCGGGCCCGGGACGAACCGCATCAGTTCATCGAGCGTCGCCTCCGGGTTCGCGATCAGGTGCCTGACCGCGGCGACCACCTCGCCGAGGTTGTGCGGCGCCATGTTGGTCGCCATCCCGACCGCGATCCCCGCGGCCCCGTTGACCAGCAGGTTTGGCAGGCCGGCCGGCAGCACGTCGGGCTGGGTCTCGGTGCCGTCGTAGTTGGGGATGAAGTCGACCGTGTCCTCGTCTAGCGAGGCGGTCATCTCCAGCGCCGCGGCCGCGAGCCTGGCCTCGGTGTACCGCATGGCGGCCGGCGCGTCGTCGGGCGAGCCGAAATTCCCGTGCCCGTCGATCATCGGCAGCCGCATCGCGAAGGTCTGGGACATCCGCACCAGGGCGTCGTAGATGGCGGTGTCGCCGTGCGGGTGCAGGCGTCCC
>DAIDJI010001227.1 GCA_027451455.1 Planctomycetales bacterium
GAGGCCGCTGCCGGCGGCGGTGGAGACGCCGTAGACGTACTGGGTGGTCTGGCTGGGAGTCCCGGCGGGCATCACGGCCTGGACGCTGGTGACGTCGCCGAGGCCGTCATAGGTGTAGTTGGTCGTCTGGTTGGTGGAGGCGGTCGGGGTGCCGTCGGTGTAGGCGACGATCTCCTGGGTGAGCCGCCGATGACCGAGGGCGTGCCGAGGCTCGCGGGCGAGTCGTATGTCGCGAGCTTCGGCCGGCAATGGAACCGGTACGACGTCGCGCGTCCCGAGGAGGATGAGGCGACGTTCCGGGTCAAGACGGGCGTCGACTCGCGCGACCTCGCCGGCCGGCTGGTCCTCGACGCCGGATGCGGCGGCGGCCGATACGCCCGCCTGATCGCGAGCCACGGCGCCCGGGTGATTGGCGTGGATCTGAGCACGGCCGTCGACAAGGCCGCTGCGCTCTGCGCTGAATTCCCTGAGGCCCTGATTGTGCAGGCGGACCTGCTCGACCTGCCGATCACTCCTGGACTGTGCGACCTGGTGTATTCGATCGGGGTCTTGCACCACACTCCCGACCCTCGGGGAGCGTTCGCGCAGATCGCGCGCCGGGTGAAGCCGGGCGGACGGCTCTCGGTCTGGCTGTATCGCAGAAACACACCGCCACAGGAGT
>DAIDJI010001228.1 GCA_027451455.1 Planctomycetales bacterium
CGCCTGGACGATGGTATCGGCGCCATTGAGGCTGCGCTACCCTCCGACACCGCCCTGATCCTGATGAGCGATCACGGTTTTGGTCCGATCGAGTGGTACGTGAACTTCAACGTCTGGCTGCTCGAACGGGGCGACATCGCGCTTCAGGATTCGTTTTACGTCAAGCAGAAGCACTGGTTCTACAAGCGGGGGATGACGCCCGAGTTCGTCTACGGGGTGATGGGCAAGCTCGGCATGGCCTCGCAACGAGTCAGCCGGTTCCGCGGCAAGCAAGTCAGCGCTGTGGAGCGGCTGGCCGAGTCGACATTCTTGTCGAGGCGTCATATCGACTGGTCGAAGACGCGAGCTTACGCCCAGGGGAACTTCGGCCAGATCTTCCTGAATCTCAAGGGCCGGCAACCGCAGGGCTGCGTTGAGCCTGAAGATGCGCGTGCCGTGCTCGACGATCTGAAGGCCGGTCTCGCGGCGCTGTTGCATCCGGAGACGAAGGAACCGCTCGTGGAGCACGTGTACGAGCCCGAGGAACTCTATCACGGCCCGCACATGCATCTTGCGCCCGACCTGACGGTGGTGCTGCGCGACTGGCGCTACCGGACGATCGGCCTGCACGACTTCACGACCAACAAGGTTATCGCGCCGGCGCTTGGACCGACCGGGGACC
>DAIDJI010001229.1 GCA_027451455.1 Planctomycetales bacterium
GATGCGGCGCAGCTCGTCGAGCTCCGCATCCCACTCCGGCGCGATGACCGCGCCGTCGCGCAGGAACGTCGCCGGCTCCGCGGCGATCGCGCGACGCAGCAGCTCCGTGACGTCCTCGTGCACGCCGATTCGCTCGCCGAGGGCGCCGATCAGCGGGGAGTCCAGCGGCGCGAGCGTTGCGCGCACCGCCGGCACCGCCTCGAGCGAGGCGCGCAGCTGCGTCAGATCGCGCGGACGCGCCGAGCGCAGCGCGACCCGCGCCAGCGCGGCATGGGCACGACGGTGGTCGCGCTCTTCGCCGTGGAGGACGGCGTGTACATCGCGCACGTGGGCGACTCGCGCGTGTACCGCATGCGCGAGGGCAAGCTCGAGCAGCTGACCGAGGACCACTCGCTGCTCAACGACTACATCAAGATGAAGCGCCTCACGCCCGAGGAGATCGCGAACTTCCCGCACAAGAACGTCATCGTGCGCGCGCTCGGGATGAAGGACACCGTCAAGGTCGACACGCGCCTCGAGCAGCCGCGCGTCGGCGACGTGTACCTGCTCTGCTCCGACGGCCTGTCGGGCCCGGTGTCCGATCCGGACATGGCCGAGGTGCTGCTCGGCGCGACGGACCTGAAGACGGCCGCCTCGCGCCTCATCGCCAAGGCCAACGAGA
>DAIDJI010001230.1 GCA_027451455.1 Planctomycetales bacterium
CAATGTTGCCTGCCGGGGAGATGTGATCGGTGGTCACCGAGTCGCCGAGCACCGCGAGCGCGCGCGCGTCGTGGATATCCCCGAGCGGTGGCGGCGTGGCGGTCATGCCGTCGAAGTACGGCGGATTCTTCACGTAGGTTGATTTGTCGTCCCACGTGTAGAGCTTGCCGGCCGGTACGCCGATCGCCCGCCAGTGCTCATCGCCGTCGAACACGCTGGCGTAGCTGTCCTGGAACATCTTCGAGTCGATCGCGCGGGCAAGGGTCTGCTGCAGCTCCTCGTCGCTCGGCCAGATGTCCGCGAGATACACCGGCTTGCCCGCGCTGTCGGTGCCGATTGCATCGTGGGTGAGGTCAATGTCGAGCGTGCCGGCGAGGGCGTAGGCGACCACGAGCGGCGGGGAGGCGAGGAAGTTCATGCGCACCTCGGGGTGCACCCGTCCCTCGAAGTTGCGGTTTCCGCTCAGAACCGCCGCGACGGTCAGATTGTTGTCGGTAATCGCCCCGGAGACCGGCTCCAGCAGCGGACCACTGTTGCCGATGCAGGTCGTGCAGCCGTAGCCGGCCAGGTGGAACCCGAGCGCTTCCAGGTACGGCATCAGGCCGGCGCGTTCGAGGTAATCGGTCTCGACGCGCGAGCCCGGGGCGAGGCTGGTCTTG
>DAIDJI010001231.1 GCA_027451455.1 Planctomycetales bacterium
ACCACGGGATGGGCATCGGTGTACTGATCGATCCGGCGGTGCAGGCGGATGCCGGCGCGCACCGCCGCCGGCAGCGCCGGATCGGGCGCGCCGCGCACGAAGTCGGCCAGCAGGCCGCCGAAGACCAGGTCGGAGTCGTCGCCGGCCAGCAGGGCGTGGGCGAGGTGATTCATCGTCGCCGACCGCAGGCGGTGCCCGTTATCATGCGCCGCATGTCCGCATCCCCGCTCGCTCCCGCACCCGCCGTCTTTCCGGACACGGCCGCCAGCTTCGCGCTCGCCGGTCCGGCCGGCAAGCTGGAAATCGCCGTCGACGTGCCCGAACGCGCCGCCGCGCGCCGCGGCGTGGCGGTGATCAGTCATCCCGACCCGCGCCAGGGCGGCACCCTGCACAACAAGGTGGTGACCATGCTCGAGCGCGCGCTGCGCGAATCCGGGCTGGCCACGGTGCGCTACAACTTCCGCGGCGTCGGCGCCTCCGAAGGCACGCACGACGACGGCCGCGGCGAGAGCGACGACCTGCTCGCGGTCGCGGCCTGGGCGCGCGCGGCGCGCCCGGGCGATGCGCTGTGGCTGGCGGGGTTTTCCTTCGGCAGCTATGTCAGCCTGCGCTGCGCGCCGGCGCTGGCGCCCGCCGCGCTGATCACGGTCGCGCCGCC
>DAIDJI010001232.1 GCA_027451455.1 Planctomycetales bacterium
GCCCCGGGGCCGGCTCCAAGCCCGTGGAGGCCCGCCGCCCGGAATTCTGACGGCCCTTGAGGAGTTGCTGGCGGACACGACCGCTGGGGACCCTGTCTCCAGGATGAAGTGGACACACCGCTCGCTTCGCATGCTCCAACGGGGCCTCAAACGTCAGGGATTCCGGGCATCGCCTTCGACCATCGCCCGGCTGATGCGCGACCGAGACTACTCGCTTCGGACCTGCCGCAAGACCAAGGCGGGGACCCACCACAAGGACCGGGATCGGCAGTTTCGCTACCTGGTGCGGATGCGGAAGCTGTACCGTGCCCGGGGATGGCCAGTGATCAGCGTCGATACCAAGAAGAAGGAGTGGGTCGGCGACTTCAAGAACCCGGGACGGTGCTGGCGGCGCGAGGATCGAGAAGTGCTTGACCATGACTTCCCGAGCTGGGCCATCGGACGGGCGGTCCTGTACGGCATCTATGACTTGGCGTGCAATGATGGGCTCGTCGTCGTTGGGACGTCGCACGAGACGCCGTCGTTTGCGGTGACAGCCATCCGTCGCTGGTGGAGGGAGATCGGTCGCCGGCGCTACGCCGAGGCTGATAGACTGTTGATCGAGGCCGACTCCGGCGGGGCCAACGCCGCGACCAAGTGGGAGTGGAAGGTGGCGCT
>DAIDJI010001233.1 GCA_027451455.1 Planctomycetales bacterium
CCGGCAGCGGCCCCGGCAGGGTCATGAAGAAACCCAGGCCGGCGGTCTCCAGGCGCTCGATCGCGCGCAGGTCGAAGCGCCCGGGCTTGACCATGTTGGCGACGCTGAACACCGGTCCGAGGTCGGGGCGGTTGTCGACCAGGCGATGGAAGATGCCCATGTCGCCGTATTCGAGACCGACCTTCTCGGTCGCCACCAGCAGGTCGGTGCCGCGGAAGCTGCGGCCTTCGCGCGCGGCGACGAACAGCGACACGATGCGTTCGATCGGCTTGTCGCCCGGGCGCCGGCCGCGCAGCTCGTGGGCGGGCGACGGCGCGGAAGCAGGCGAATTCGCGGAGTCGCTACCGTTGCGCTCGTTTTTCAAGGCTTGCCCAAGGCGCTGCAGTTCGGCGTCGAGCCCGTCGAACTCGGACTGTCGTGGCGGCGGCTCGCCGCCGGCGTCCTCCGCCGCGGACTGTGCATCCAGCGTGTCCAGCGTCGGTTCGACGCGCGCATCGGCGTCGCGGTTTCCGAAGACGATGCGACGTCCCTGCCCCGGCGACCGCGGCCGGCCGAAGAAATAGATCAGCGCCAGACCCACCAGGCTGACCAGGATCAGCGGCAGACCGATGGCAGGATTCCAGGAGCCCATGCGATTCTCCGTGCTCAGGCGGCGCC
>DAIDJI010001234.1 GCA_027451455.1 Planctomycetales bacterium
GCGGTGGCCCTGCATCGGGCTCGGCTCGGCGCCGTCGTATCGCCACGTCTCGTTGCCGTACGACCGGCTCGCCTCGTCCCAGCCCGAGAAGAACCCGCCGAGGTCCTCGGTGTCGCGGTACTCGTCGGTGATGATCACGGGCGCGTTGGTGTACTCGACGACGTACTCGCGGAACTCGCGCCCGTTCTCGAGGATGTAGTTGACGATTCCGCCGAGGAACGCGATGTCGGTCCCGGCGCGGAGCTGGACCCACTTCGTCGCGGTCGCGCTCGTCCGCGTGAACCGCGGGTCGACGTGGATGACCTGCGCGCCCCGCTCCCTGGCCTCCATCACCCACTGGTACGCGACCGGGTGGTTCTCCGCCATGTTGGAGCCCATGATGAGGATGCAGTCCGAGTTGACGAGGTCACCCGGATACGTCGTGGCCCCGCCCCGTCCGACCGAGGTCCCCAGACCGGGGACCGTTGCGCTGTGTCAGAGACGGGCCTGGTTCTCGACGGAGACGACCCCCAGCGCCGTGAAGAGCTTCTTGATCAGGTAGTTCTCTTCGTTGTCGAGGGTCGCGCCGCCGAGCGAGCCGATGCCGAGCGTCCGGTTGACGCGAACCCGTCCATCCGGGGTGTCGATCTCGTCCTGCCATGTCTCGCGCCGGGTGGC
>DAIDJI010001235.1 GCA_027451455.1 Planctomycetales bacterium
GCGTCGAGGTCGCGCTCCTGGATCTCGGCCTCCTCGGCCGCCTCCTCGACCTGCATCTCCTGGCCGAGCATGAGGACCCCGAGGAAGGCGGCCGCGGCGCCGACGGTCGCCATCGCGAAACCGACGCCCCGCCGGAGCCGGTTGACGCGGCCGCGGCCGACGGGCGCCGGGGCGAGAAGGGGCGAATGGGCCAGCGGGGAGAGGGCGGCCTTGATCTTCTCGGCCGTCGGGATCGCCCGCTCGAGGTCCTCGTGGAGCCTGTCGAGAATTGGATCGTTCATGGGCCGCATCCTACGTCCGGAGCGTGCGTCTTACGGCGAGCTCGTCGAGCGTAAGACGCGGCGCCGGCGGCCGAGCTGGCCCGGCCGGCGCCGCTGCTGCCTCTAGAGCCCCAGGTGGCTCAGGATCTTCCCGATCCCCGCGCCGAGCCCGGCGACGGTCTTCTCGATTCCGCCGACGCGCTGCGCGAGCGCGCCCACGTCCTCGACGGCGCCGATCGCACCCTTGACGACCGCCGCGGCCGCGGGGCTTCCGCCGAGGGCCGAGCCGCCGGCCGGCGTCGCGGGCGCCGCCGGCGCGCGCTCGGGCAGGACGATCCCTTCCTTCTGCGCCTCGTGCCGGGCGAAGGCGTCCATCGCGTCGAAGAGCTTCCGG
>DAIDJI010001236.1 GCA_027451455.1 Planctomycetales bacterium
AAGGAGAAGATCGCTTCGATGCGACTGCCCTCCGGCATCCGCATCGTCCCGTTCTACGATCAGTCGGAGGTCATCTACGGCACGATCAATACCGTGAAGCACAATCTGCTGGAAGCCGGCGTCCTGGTGGTTGCCGTGCTGCTGCTTTTCCTCGGCAACCTCCGCGCCGCGCTGCTGGTGGCACTGGCGATTCCGGTCGCGCTGTTGTTCGGCTTCATGGGCATGGCGCTGTTCGGCGTGTCGGCGAACCTGATGAGCCTCGGCGCCATCGACTTCGGCATGATTGTCGACGGCGCCGTCGTCATGGTGGAAAATTCCGTCCGCCGCCTCGGCGAGAGCCGGGGTGCGCCGGTGCGGACCACCATTCGCGAAGCGGCCGCCGAAGTGGCGCGGCCCATCGCCTTCGGCGTCGCCATCATCATCGCCGTGTATCTGCCGATCCTGACGCTCGAAGGCCTCGAAGGACGAATGTTCCGCCCGATGGCCATCACCGTCTGCTCCGCGCTCATCGGAGCGCTCCTGATGGCCCTCACCGCCGTGCCGGTGCTCGGCTCCTACCTTATGCGCCCGACGGACCGCGAAAGCCACGCCCGGTGGTTTGAGCTGATCCAGCATCATTACGGAAACGTGCTCGACTACGCGATGCGCCACTCG
>DAIDJI010001237.1 GCA_027451455.1 Planctomycetales bacterium
GAAGCCAAGGAGGCGATGGAAGTGGTCGCGGCCGAGATCGTGACCGGGATGGAAGCGAAGGTCGGCTACCTGGCGATCATCGGACAGCTCGGGCCCATGATCGGGCTGGTCGGCACGATCTTTGGCATGATCATGTCGTTCCAGGAAATCGCCACCGCGGCCGGCTCTCAGCCCAAGCCCGAAAAGGTGGCTGAAGGGATTTCGACGGCGTTGTTCATCACCCTTGAAGGTGTGTCGCTCTCAGTGCCGGCGATCTTCTTCTTCTCGTTCTTCAAGAACCGGATCGCCATTCTGCACATGGAAGCCTCGAAGGTCGCCGACCGGACGATCAACTCGCTGGTGGCTGCCGCCAAGCAAGCGAAATCGGCCTGAGCACGGACCACGGAAACCATCCTTTACCGATTGCCGCGAGGGGGTTGACCAATGTCCGCATCCATGGGCAGCGAGATGTCGGCTGAGCCCAACCTCACGCCCCTTCTGGACGTGGTGTTTCAGCTCATCACCTTCTTCATGCTGCTGATCAACTTCAGCAACGACAACTACGACGCCCGCGTACGCCTGCCGGTCGCGGGCTCGGCCCGGCCGATGGACGAGCAGGAGGCCGTCTCCGAAGATCGGTTCATCGTGAACGTCGATCGCCAGGGGCACTTCCT
>DAIDJI010001238.1 GCA_027451455.1 Planctomycetales bacterium
GTACGCGCTCGGCGCCGCAACGGTCAGTATCGGCTGGTCGGGTTACTTTACGAATTTCCTCAGCCACTTCGGCATCAACATTCCTGCCGCATGGCAACATAACTATTGGGATACCGGGCCGTCGGGCGAGCCGATTCACGGCATCATGAATCTACCCGCGTTTTTGATTATTTGCCTCATCGGCATTCTGCTTATTCGCGGCACGCGCGAATCGGCGGTCGTTAATTCGATTATCGTCACCATCAAGGTGGCGATCGTCCTCTTCTTTATCGGCGTCGGTTTCGCGCATATCAACACCGGGAATTGGGTGCCGTACTTCCCCTTCGGCTGGGGCGGCACGCTCTTCGGCGCGTTCTTCGTCTTCTTCGCCTACATCGGGTTCGACGCGGTCTCGACCGCCGCCGAAGAAGCGAAGAATCCGCAGCGCGACATGCCGATCGCTATCGTCGGCAGCCTCGCAATCTGCACCGTTCTCTATATTATCGTTGCGGCGATTCTGACCGGGATGGTGAAATACACGCACCTCAACGTTCCGCAGCCGGTCGCCTTCGCCGTCGAACAAGTCGGCCTTCCCGGCTGGATGAGCCTCGTCATCTCGATCGGCGCGATCGCCGGCCTTACCACCGTGCTGCTCGTCATGATGTACGGACAA
>DAIDJI010001239.1 GCA_027451455.1 Planctomycetales bacterium
CCACCCGCCAGGACGCGCTCGGCGTTCACACCGGCGCGGTCACCCGGGAGATCGCTCGGACCTCCCGGATCGTCTCGCGGCTCACCGGCTATCCGGTGCAGCCGAACAAGGCGATCATCGGGCGCAACGCCTTCGCGCACGAGTCGGGCATTCATCAGGACGGCGTGCTGAAGGAGCGCAGCACGTTCGAGATCATGGACGCGACCACGATCGGCCTGGACTCCAACCAGCTGGTCCTCGGCAAGCACTCGGGGCGTCACGCCCTCCAGCAGGCGCTCGGCGAGCTCGGCTACGACGTCTCCGGGCAGACGCTCAACCAGGCCTTCAAGCGCTTCAAGGAGATCGCGGACAAGAAGAAGCAGGTCACCGCGATGGACCTGGAGGCGCTCCTCACCGACGAGCTCCGCGAGCAGGCGGACCGTTTCCGAGCCCTGCACCACGCCGAGCGCGTAGGGACCGCAGGCGAGCCCCACCGCCAGGTACGGTAGTGCGGTCGGCAGTGCGAGCCGGCGGGCCACGGTCACCAGAAGGACCGCGGCGGCCAGCAGGACGAGCATCTCGGTGAGCGGCTGCATCGGGCCGATTGTAGGGCGCAGCGGCGGCGGGCGCGTTACGGGCACCCGAAACGAAAGAGCCCCGCACGGGGCGGGGC
>DAIDJI010001240.1 GCA_027451455.1 Planctomycetales bacterium
AAGAACGATCACAATCGATCGATGTCCTTGCACACGTTGTCGTCCATTCTCGATCTGGATGCGACCTTCGTGAGCCTGCAGAAGGATCCAAGGAGGGACGACAGGATAACACTGCTCGGTACCAGGATCCTCGACTTCACCGCCGATCTGACCGATTTCACGGAGACATCGGCGCTGATCTCCTGCCTCGATCTCGCGATCACGGTCGACACCAGTGTCGCGCATCTCGCGGGAGCGCTGGGGTGCCCAACGTGGATCTTACTACCCTTCACTCCCGATTTTCGCTGGTTGCTCGATCGCGACGATAGCCCCTGGTATCCGACGGTACGACTGTTCCGGCAAAATGAGACGCGGGACTTTAGCCCTGTCGTAGCTCGAGTGCGGAACGAGTTGGCCGCAATGATTTCTGCCAGGACCTGATGCTGCCACACCATCTCGCGGATGCAGAATGGGCAATCAAGCCAACCGGCAACTCATTGCTTTTTTGCTGACTTCCAATCTTGCATTCTGGGCCTTCGCGTCAAAATGAGCCCGACTCCTATGTAGGCAATGAGGGGGAGACCAGAAAACACCGAGACTGTCCCAAACCACGCGATTGGCCCTTCGCGACAAATTGCGCAGGCTCAGCAACTTGGTCGCCATAACATCTCT
>DAIDJI010001241.1 GCA_027451455.1 Planctomycetales bacterium
ACATGTTATTCGAGCGCGCGGTGGACACAAGCAGGGTGCCGGGCGTCGTCGCTCTGGCTGCCGACCCTCAGGGGATTGTCTACGAAGGCGCTTTCGGGACCCGCGAGATGGGCAAGGATCTCCCGATGACCCTGGATACCGTCTTCGCGATTGCCTCGATGACGAAGCCGATCACGGCGGTCGCGGTGTTGCAACTGGTCGAGCAGGGGCGGATCGGCCTCGACGAGCCACTCGGCACGTTCCTTCCCGAACTCGCTTCCGTCCAGGTTTTGGAGGGATTCGATTCCGATGGCGCTCCCCGACTTCATCCACCGCGTCGCGCGATCACCCTGCGCCACCTGCTGACCCACACGGCAGGCATCGCCTACGCCATCTGGAACGCCGATCTCCATCGCTTCCAGCAACAGGCCGAGACCCCACTGGGCCCCCTTGGGTCGCTGCTCGTCCGCGATCCGGGCGAGCGCTGGAGCTACGGTATTGGCATCAACTGGGCCGGGTGGCTTGTCGAGCAGATCAGTGGGATGTCGTTGGAGGACTACTTTCGCGAACACATCCTGGGCCCGCTGGGGATGTCCGATACCGGCTTCGTGCTCCGTCCCGACCAGCACGCACGGCGCGCTGGTCTCCATCAGCGTCAGTCCGGCGGCTC
>DAIDJI010001242.1 GCA_027451455.1 Planctomycetales bacterium
CGGTCTCAACGGCAAATTCGATCACGCCGCGGCTCGAGTGCTTCGGCATCGGCGTCAACCCGCTGCCGCTCCAGGGGAGCTAACCATGGGGGTGCGCGACCACGCGGCCTACGGGGTCCTGCTCGTGCTCGGCCTGGTCCTGATCGTCGCGGGTATCCGCGGCCAGCTCGGGGCCATGGTCGCGGCGATCCTGGCTCCGGCCGCGCTCGCGCCGAACCAGTGAGGATGTCATGATGGCGGAGAAGGAGTCGGCACGGGAGCGGTTGCGGCGACGCGTCCACGCGGCGCCCACCGGCCTCTCCTCCGGCAAGCAGGAGGAGTACGTCGCCGCGCTCACCGCGCTCGGCTACTCCCGCCGCGAGGCGATGGACCGGCTCCGCGCCGGCCACGTGACCGACGCCGACAGCCCGGAGGAGGCCATCCGCAAGGCGCTGGCCGAGTTCTCGCCCGCGGACCTGGCCGCGGCGGCCGACGGCGACGAGCCGCCCACCGCGCTCGCCGAGGCGCCGGCCGACGAGCCCACCGAAGAGCGGCCCGAGCCGACCGCCGGCGCGGCCGCGCTTGACGCGGCCATCAACCGCGCCACCCCGGCGGTGGAGGGCTTGCAGGACTGGCTCGCCGGTCTCTCGACCCCCGGCGGCATCGGTGG
>DAIDJI010001243.1 GCA_027451455.1 Planctomycetales bacterium
GAGGCGCCGTACAGGATGGCCTGGAGGGCGCTCCAGTCGCGGTCCTCCACGCCGGGGACGGACAGCAGGAACTGGATCACCGCCGGGACGATGAACCCGTGGGTGACCCGTTCGGCCACCAGCGTGTCGACCAGCCGCTCCGGCACGATCTCCCGCACCAGGACGTTGGTGGCCCC
The DNA here is from genome assembly GCA_027451455.1 of Planctomycetales bacterium. Classification (GTDB taxonomy): domain Bacteria; phylum Planctomycetota; class Planctomycetia; order Isosphaerales; family Isosphaeraceae; genus JAKAUH01. The sequence continues at coordinate 177 of DAIDJI010001243.1, forward strand.
CTGCCAGAAGCCGGCCATGGCCCAGCCGCTGCCTCCTATGTGGTAGAGCGGCATGGGGACGACGCTCACGGAATCCGGCCCGAGCCCCATGGCCATCGGGTAGAGCTCTCGGTCGCAGCCCAGGTTGGCCTGGGTCAGCTCCACCCCCTTGGGGCGGCCGGTCGTCCCGGACGAGTAGAGCTGGCAGGCGATGTCCGAAGGACCCACCGCCACGTTCGGGTCGACCGGATCATGGCTGTCCCGCCACCCGGCCAGGTCGGGCCAGTCCCCGTCCGCCGCGCCGATGACCACCACGTGCACGCCCGGCAGGTCCCCGGCCACCTTGCGCACGGCCGGGACGAACTCCTCGCCCACGGCGAGTACCTTGGCCTCGCTGTCGGCCACGATGTAGGCGACCTCGGGCGGTGCCAGGCGGTAGTTGACCGGGCACGGAACCGCGCCCAGCTTCCCTGCCGCGAAGAAGAGCTCGATC
>DAIDJI010001244.1 GCA_027451455.1 Planctomycetales bacterium
CGTAGCCGTAGCCGCCGTCGGACTTCTGCACGATCAGCGGCAACGGGGTGCCGTCGCGGTTGGTCCATCCCGGAGGGAACACGCACTGCGCGCCTTCGCTCTGCTCGAGAAGACCTTTGTCCCGCAGCTCCTCGACGACGATCGTCAGCATCGGGTTGTAGTAGCTCTCACCGACCACGTCGTCGCGGGTGAGCCGGCGCAGGTCGCGGGGCCCGCCGCGCGGGTCGCGGCCCATCGGGTGCGCGCCGTAGAGCAGCCCGCGGAAACTGGCCTCGGCGCGGAAGGCCGGGTCGTCGAGGTCGCCGCGCAATTCGGCCGCCATCCGCCGGGCGATCCTGCCGACCGCCTCCTCGGGGAACGTCGGGCGGATCACCAGGTCGGACAGGAGGTCCATCGCGAGCGGCAGGTCCTCGCCGCAGACCCGGACCGAGGGCCCCGTCGCGCAGACCTCCAGCGAGCCGCCGACGTCCTCGATCGCCCGCGCGATCGCCTCGGCGTCGCGGTCGGCCGCGCCCTCCTCCAGGAGGCGGGCGGTCAGGGCCGCCAGGCCCGGCCTGGCCTCGCGCATCAGGCCGGAGTCGGTGTAGAGCTCCATCGCGACCACGCCGGTGCCCGGCCGCCGATCATAAACCAGCCGCAGCCCATTC
>DAIDJI010001245.1 GCA_027451455.1 Planctomycetales bacterium
AAGGCGGCTGGACGCTGGATCAGTCCCTGCGCGACACCGCGATGGTCGAGCGCCGCTTCGAGGCGCGCTTCGGCAAGCCGCGCGAGACCCTGGTCATGGGCATGTCGATGGGCGGATTGCTGACGGTCAAGGCGCTGGAGACCGAACCGGCGCGCTATGCCGGCGGGCTGGCGCTGTGCGGCGCGATCATGCCCAGCGACCGGCTGCAGCGGCGCGCGTTCGCGCAGCTCGCGGCGCTGGAGTACTACGCGCCGGGGCTGCTGGGCAACCCGACCCGGGTGTCCGCGGACTACCGGCCCGATGATGCGATCACGGCACGCGTGCGAACGGCGCTGCTGCACGATCCGCGGGCCCTGCATACGCTGAGCGTGCTGGTCGGCTCCGATGACCCCGAAGTGATCGCCGGCGTGCTGGCCTTCGAGCGTTACCTGGTCGGCGACATCGAGCGCCGTGCCGGCGGCAACCCGTTCGCAACCGGGAGCTATCTGTATCTCGGCACCGGCGATGACATCGCGCTCAATGCGGGCGTACGCCGCTACGCGGCCGACCCCGCAGCGGCGCGCTGGCTCGAGCGGCACTACACGCCGACCGGACGACTGGCTCGGCCGCTGCTCGAACTGCACACGCTGCACGACCCGCTGATCCA
>DAIDJI010001246.1 GCA_027451455.1 Planctomycetales bacterium
GACATCAGATAACGGCCGGCGGGCGAGTCCTTCTTGATGTTGCCGGCCGGCGAGATGTGGTCGGTGGTGATCGAATCGCCGAACAGGCCGAGGCAGCGCGCGCCGTGGATGTCGGCGATCGTGCCGGCCTGCATCGTCATGCCCTCGAAGTAGGGCGGGTTCTTGATGTAGGTCGAATCATCCCAGCGGTAGAGATCGCCGTCAGCGGAGCGAATCGCGTTCCAGCGCGCATCGCCCTTGAACACGTCGGCGTAGTTGCGGGTGAACATCTCGGACGTCACCGCTCCGGCGATGGTGTCGGAAATCTCCTGATTCGACGGCCAGACGTCGCGCAGATACACCGGCTTGCCGTCGGTGCCGGTGCCGAGGGGATCGTGGTCGAGATCGATGTCGAGCGTGCCGGCCAGGGCGTAGGCCACTACCAGCGGCGGCGAGGCCAGGTAGTTCATCTTGACTTCGGGATGCACGCGGCCCTCGAAGTTGCGGTTGCCCGAGAGCACGGCCCCCACCGTCAGGTCCCCGGCGCCGATCGCCGCGCTGACCTCGGCCGGCAGCGGCCCGGAATTGCCGATGCAGGTCGTGCAGCCGTAACCGACGAGGAAGAAGCCGACCTTCTCGAGGTCGGCCAGCAGGTTGGCCTTCTGCA
>DAIDJI010001247.1 GCA_027451455.1 Planctomycetales bacterium
GTTGAGGTGCCGGCGTTCTACCTCGACACCACCCCGGTGACCAACGCCGCCTACGCCCAGTTCATCGCCGACGGCGGGTACGACAACCCGCGATGGTGGACCCCGGCCGGCTGGGACCACCGGCAGCGGGCCGGGCTGGTCGCGCCGCAGTTCTGGCAGCGCAATGGGTCCGGCGGCTGGCTCCGCCGCCGGTTCGGGCTGCTCGAGCCGGTCCCGCCGGCCGAGCCGGTGCTGCATGTCTGCTGGTACGAGGCGGACGCCTACGCCCGGTGGGCGGGCCGCCGGCTGCCTACCGAGGCCGAGTGGGAGAAGGCCGCCAGGCACGACCCGGCGACCGGCCGGTCGCTGCGCTACCCGTGGGGCGACACCGACCCGACCCCGGAGGTCGCCAACCTCGGCCAGCGGCACCTCCAGCCCGCCCCGGCCGGCTCCTACCCGGCCGGCGCCGCGCCGTCCGGGGCCCGCCAGCTGATCGGGGACGTATGGGAGTGGACCGCCAGCGACTTCCTGCCGTACCCGGGGTTCCGCGCCTGGCCGTATCGGGAGTACTCCGAGGTCTTCTTCGGCCCTGAGTACAAGGTGCTGCGCGGCGGCGCCTTCTCCGCCGATCCGGTCGCCTGCCGGGGGACCTTCCGGAACTGGGAC
>DAIDJI010001248.1 GCA_027451455.1 Planctomycetales bacterium
CGAAGTGGATGTTGAAACCGGGCGCGAACAGGAGCAGCTGCCCCTCGCGCAGGTTCGGCGCGATCTCCGCGTCGTAGACGGCCTTCTGGGCCGTGTCGGGGACGAGGATCATGATCGCGTCGGCCCGGCGAACGGCCTCCCCCACGTCCGCGACGCGCAGCCCGGCCTCCGCCGCGATCGCGCGGCTCTTGCTGTTCGGCGCGAGCCCGACGACGACGTCGACCCCCGAGTCCCGCAGGTTCAGCGCGTGCGCGTGCCCCTGGCTCCCATAGCCGATGATCGCGACCGTGCGATCCGCCAGCGCCGCGGGATCGGCGTCCGCGTCGTAGTACATCCGCGCCGTCACTTGCCTGCTCCCTCGTACTCCACCACCTGGGGCCCGCGCACCATCACCGTCGTGCCGGTGCGGACCATCTCCCGGATCCCGAACCCGCCGACCAGCGCGACCAGCGCATCGATCTCGTCCTCCGTGCCGGTGGCCTCGACGATCACGGAGTCGGCGGCCACGTCGACGACGCGGCCCTTGTAGAGCTCGACGATCTTCAGAACCTCGGCTCGCGTGCTGTTCGTCGCCCGGACCTTGATCAGCGCGAGCTCGTGTTCGATGCGCGGCTCGTTCGTGACGTCCTGGACCTTCAGGACGT
>DAIDJI010001249.1 GCA_027451455.1 Planctomycetales bacterium
CGCCGGGTGGCCGGCCCCGGGCGGTGCTCGGTTCGCCTCGGCGAATTGAGTTCGCGGTGCCGGTGCCCTATAAGCGTCCTTAACCGGACCCCGTGGGGACGAGGAAGGGCCGGACATCCATGATCAACGACCGATCGCGATCACGGCGATTCCCCGGAACGGGACGGATGGGAGGCTGGACGGTCCGCCTGCTTCTGCTGCTGGCACTCGGGGCGTACGCGCCACCCGGTGCGGCCGGGTCACTCGTCCCGCCGCCACCTGCGCCGACCCGTGCCCCGCGCTCCAGTCTCGGCGAGATCACCATCCAGGGCCTGCGGCAACGACACGCGCTTGGCGCCGCGGTCGACCATTTCGTGTTTTCGACGCTCGTGTCGCTGGGTCATGATCCGTATGCCCGCTGGGACAGCGCGGTGTGCCCTCTGGTCGCGGGTCTCACCCGCGACCAAGGCGATTTCATCCTCGAGCGCATCACCCAGGCCGCGCAACGCGAGGAGCGGGTGGCCCTTCGCGACGCCTTCGAGGAGCTGGTCGGCTTCGTCAGGGGCCAGGGCGACCGGCTGGACGATGCGCACCTGGGGTCGTCCGACGTCGTACTGCCCGCAGCCGACGCCGACTTCGAAGAGATCCGCTCGTTGCTGAGGGC
>DAIDJI010001250.1 GCA_027451455.1 Planctomycetales bacterium
GAACCGCCGCCCGCCGCCGGCCACACCGGCGCCACCAGCGAACCCGCCCGCAGGCGCTTGGCCCGCAGATTGTCCGCGAGCCGCGCGAGATCGTCGTCCGAGGAGTCGATATCGGTATGCGGCAGCGAAAGGAAGAGATCCACCCCGTCGAAGCGGATGCCGTCCACTTCCGCCTGGGCGGTCAGGCACAGCATGGTTTCGAGATCGATGGGCGGCTCGGAATCCGGTCCTTTGCCGACCAGGCCGGGCCACATGGCGTTGTGCAGCGCGGGGTGCGTTTTACGTTCCGTGCTCATGAGATTCCCTCGTGGTATTGTGTCTAATGCATATTGCATTATGACACCCGTTACTCAATCTAATCGCAAGCTCATCCTCGATGCTCTGGCCGCGGGCGAGGGCATCGTGCGCCTAGCCCCCTGCTGGGTACCGCGCTCTTTCCTCATGCCGGGCGGCCGGTTGAAACTCGATCCGCGCGACCTCTACGCGCTCGGCGCCCATCGCGGTGGCATCGACGAACGCTGGTTCTCCTCGACCACCAAAGCGGCCAACGGCCCGGGTACCCCGGACGACGAAGGCCTGAGCTACATCGATTGCGGCGGCAGGAAGGCTCTCCTCCAGGAAGCCATCGAAACCGCCGG
>DAIDJI010001251.1:0-243 GCA_027451455.1 Planctomycetales bacterium
CGCGCATTGACGACCGAGCGGGAGAGTTGCGGACGCAAGAATTCAAGAATTCAAGAATTCAAGAATTCAAGAATTCAAGAATTCAAGAATTCAAGAATTCAAGATTCAAGATTCAAGATTCAAGATTCAAGATTCAAGATTCAAGATTCAAGATCCAAGATTCAAGATTCAAGATTCAAGATTCAAGAACAGGACTGTCCGGTTAGAAGTCGAATAGCTGCAACTGGTTAGGTTGAGGGTTCT
>DAIDJI010001251.1:253-638 GCA_027451455.1 Planctomycetales bacterium
GGAGGATTTCGCCCATACTCAGGGGACTGTTCGCTTCCTTTTTGAGAATGGCCACCAAGAGGTAAACGCTCAATGCGATCCACACCTGAGTTTTCACCGCGTTGTCGGTGTTTCCCAGAAAGGCCTTGATCCGCAAATGCTGTTTGATCCATCTGAAGAACAACTCGACCTGCCAACGACAGCGGTACAGTTGCGCGATCGTCAATGCGGGCAGGTCGAAGTTGTTCGTCAAGAAGACCAGTCGTCGGCCTCGCTCGGGGTCGACATAACTGATGCGACGCAACGGTTCGGGATACTTCTTGGAAACCAAAGGCCCTTGCAAGGCGATCGTTTGATCGCATCACAGGCCGGTCGTCTTGTCGACTTTTCGCGACCGCCGGCGTGC
>DAIDJI010001252.1 GCA_027451455.1 Planctomycetales bacterium
GGGAAGGGGCTCTGACCCGGTTTTTCGCATGGCTCCATCGTCTCAAGAGTTGGAGCCTCCGCGAACGCGGGGCGGTTCAGTGGTCAGTTGCCGTCACCTTGGCGGTGATGCGAGCCGCCGCCGTCGGGATTGCCGCCGCCATCCCGGTTGTCGCCGCCGTCGCCCCGATGGTCGCGTTCGGAGTGGTCGTCGCCGCGCCGGTGATCGCCGCCCGGGGCGCCAGGCCGAACAGTGCCGCGGCGAGCCCGCCGAGCACCAGCGCGGCGGGCGCCTGCGCGAGCGCGGCCCCGACCATCTCGGCGGTCCCCGCTCCCCCGGCCGTTCCGCTGCCCGTGCCGAGGCCGACGGCGACGCCGAGGCCGGTTATCGCCAGGATCGCCAGCACCCCGGCGGTGGCGATCACCAGGTGGCTGAGCGCCCAGCCCAGCCGGCCCGCCCCGGCGGCCAGCTCCATCTCGGCCCGCGTCCCGGCCTCCTCCGAGCGGAGCCGGAGCACGGCCGAGATCGCGTAACCGCCGACGGCGAGGCCGGTCATGCTCATCACGGCGGCCAGAAAGGCGTCGGTCAGGCCATGGGCGCCGCCCATCTCGAGCACGATCCGCCGGACCTGGGTGGTGCCGAACAGCCCCTG
>DAIDJI010001253.1 GCA_027451455.1 Planctomycetales bacterium
GGCATCGTTATCATTCGGTTCTCGTTCGCACCGTTGGCGCCAACCAACCTGGTGGTGACCGGGGCCGTCCGATCACTGACCGCGAGTTGGAACGGCAGCGCGGGAGCAGCAAGCTACATCTGCACGCTCCTCTACGGCTTCCGCGACCCGTCGTCGTTCTCGATCACGGTGCCCACGCCGACGTGCACCTTCGGCGGGCTCGCACCGAACACGCCCTACGGCATCAGCGTCGTCGCCCGGACCTCCTACGGCGTCTCGCCGTCGGTCTCGGCCTTCGCCAAGACGAAGCCGCTCCCCCGGCGCCGACACCGCTGACCACCATCGCTCGCTGCGGTCTTCGTCGTTCCCAGCGGATGGCCGAGTACAACACTCGCCTTGCCCGGTGGCGACCAGCGTCACGACGAAGACGCATTGACCGGACTGCGCGACTGGACGAATCGACTGTTAAACCAAGCCATCGACGAGCGGCAGTTGCCGTTCGGTCAGCGCCTCGGTGATCCGGTGCGGTGCCCGGTGCATCCGCTTCGCGCCGACGAGGCTTCCGGCGACGATCGCCGCCACGGCGACGAGCGCGGCGCTGACTTCGAAGGCGCTCGTGAAGCCATGCACCGTCGCCTCGCGAACGACCC
>DAIDJI010001254.1 GCA_027451455.1 Planctomycetales bacterium
GGTACGCCCGTGCTGGTACGCGATGTCGGCACCGTCTCGTATGGCCCAGATATTCGCGAAGGCGTTGCCGAATGGAATGGAAAAGGGGAGACGGTTGGCGGCATCATTGTCATGCGTCAGGGTGAGAACGCTTTGAAGGTAATTCAAGGCGTCAAGCAGAAGCTGCGCGATATCGCTCCATCGCTGCCTCCGGGCGTCGAAATCATGTCCGGCTACGACCGCTCTGGCCTGATCGAAGCGTCCATCGAAACCCTCCAGCGCGACCTGCTGGAAGAAGTCATCATCGTCAGCCTGGTCATTATTATTTTTCTGTTTCACTTCCGCTCCGCGCTCATCGCCATCATTGCGTTGCCTATTGCAGTCCTGGTATCGTTCCTTCCGATTTACTTTCTCGGCGTCACGTCGAACATTATGTCGCAGGGGGGGCAGGCGCTCGCCATCGGAGTGCTGGTCGATGCGTCGATTGTGATGGTCGAGAATGGCTATCGCCATCTGTCGGAGCGACAGGAGGGCAGCAAAACTCCAGTGACGGAGCCGGAACGTCGTACCGTCTTGATCAACGCTGCCAAGCAGGTCGGCCCGGCGCTGTTCTTTTCGCTGCTGATTATCATTGTGTCCTTCCTGCCGGT
>DAIDJI010001255.1 GCA_027451455.1 Planctomycetales bacterium
GGATGCATCATGCGTCCCCAGCCGCGCGGGCACGTCGGTTTCTGGATCGACCGCGCCCGTTCTGGGCTACCGGCGCCTGCAGCAGGCTGTCCAAGGCCGCCCGAACGGCCGGCGAGGTTCGCTCACGCACGATCTCTTCGATGGACCGCGTAGGAGTCGGGCGCGCCATCCACTTGCCCTCGTCGTTCTCTACCCAGAAGACCTCCTCCAGCCCATGCGCAATCGCGAGACTGCGATCCTTCGCGCACTTCGGGACGACGCGCTCCGGCCAGAGGTGCATCGCCAGATGCGCCCAGTCGTACTCGCCCGCGCACAGCGCATCCCACGTGACCTGCAGCTCTTTCTGCCAAGGCTTGCAGTGCGGGACGAGCCGCCACAGCGGCGCGAAGTTGATGATCACGCCGTCGTCAAGATCAGGATTCCAGAGCGGTGCGACGCGCTTGATCTCGTCCAGAAAGGCGCCCAGCTCATCAACGAGCGTCTCCTGCTCGGCCACGGCTCTACGGTCCTTCCTCTTCGTGTCTGACCCCGTCTCAACCCGCATGGCCTCCAGCTTGCGTTGCTCGTGCGCGAGCTTCGGAAAAACGAAGTCATTCTGGATCTTGAACATCGAATCCCGAGATAGTCG
>DAIDJI010001256.1 GCA_027451455.1 Planctomycetales bacterium
TTGCCCTGATCGGCCTCGGTCGCGCATGCGATCGTGTCGCCGTTCGACTCGGGGCGGCAGGTCGAGTTGAAGAGCCCCTCGGCGAAGTCGGACGGCGCGCGCAGCGGAATGAGCCCGAGCTGGTATTGCCAGCCGAGGCAGTCGGCCTTGAACTCGTGGACGAGGTCGAGGGCGACCAGGTAGTCGCGGAGCTGCTCGCGCGTCGCCTTCTCGTCGAAGTCGTCCGCGCCGCGCTCGCCGTAGTGGAAGGTGACCCCCTTCTTCTTCACGAAATCGAGCGCGCGGTCGATGCGCGCGTCGTCGATGCGGCGGCCGCGGTCGATGATCCATGCCTGGTCGACCTTGTGCTCGGTGAAGCCGTGCCGGTGGAGGAGGCGCGGGCCGAAGTAGCCGTTGATCATGCCCATCGACGTGTCGCCGAGCATGAGGACGAGCACGCGGCGGCGGCGGATCTCTTCGGCCACGGAGCGGGCGAGCTTGGCCGCGGCGGGAGCGACCGGCTCGGTCGGGAGATCGACGATCTCGTAGATGCGGCCGATTGCAACGATCGCGCGGTTGATATCGCCGACGAACGCCGCCACGCGGTTGAGCGGGTTCACGAGATTCACGAGCAAGAGATAGTATT
>DAIDJI010001257.1 GCA_027451455.1 Planctomycetales bacterium
AGCTCGAGCGGCGGAATGAGCACACGCGTGGCGAGGGAGATCGTGACCTGCTCGAGCCGCAGCACACCGCTCATGCTCGCCCCTGGGTCGGTTGGGGCGCGAACCGCCGGGCGGCGGTGGCCCCGATTGCGATGCAGTAGGCGGCGAGCGGAATCACCGCCTGCAGCAATCCGAATATTCCGGTCATCCGTCGGTCGCCCCCACTGGCGAGCGTCACAGCCTCGGTCGTGAGCGTCACCACCCGCCCAGCGCCAGCGAAGATCGTCGGCAGGTATTGATCGATGCTGACCGCGAGCCCGACGGCCGCAGCGACCAGCACCGGACGCAACAGCAGCGGCAGCTTGATGCGCAGGAACACCCGGCGCGGCGCGGCGCCCAGACACAGCGCCGTGCGCGCATAGCGTGCATCGAGCGAGCGCCAGGGATCCGCCAGTGCAAGAAACACGTACGGCAGCACGAACAGCAGATGCGACCAGATCACCGCGATCAGCGTCCCGTCGAGACGACAGACCGTGAGCAGCACCTGCATGCCGAAGAGGAACGCGATCTGCGGCACGAGCAGCGGCAGGTAGAGCAGCCACAGTGAGCGCCGCGCGGGCACGGCGGCGCCGTACTGCTCGTTCTC
>DAIDJI010001258.1 GCA_027451455.1 Planctomycetales bacterium
GGCAACGGGGCTGTAGGCCGGTCCAGGTCAGCCGATCGCGCTCCGGATCGAGCGTCCAGAGATCCTGACCGGAGATGACCGGGTAACCGCTGCCGAGGGTGTCGAGTCCGGTCACCTCGAAGATGGAGGTGACCCGTCTCCGACCGGTCCTTTGCTCGAAACGGAGCTGGACGACCAATTCGATCGAGCGGGCGACCATCTTGGTCACCGCCTCGCCTGACAGCCGCTCCTCGGCCATCATCGCCAGCGTGGCCAGCCGATCCAGGGCATCACGAGGGGTGTTCCCGTGGATGGTCGCTAGGCTGCCATCGTGGCCGGTGTTCATCGCGAGCAGCATATCCAGCGCTTCTGCTCCGCGTACCTCGCCGATCATGATCCGGGAAGGTCTCATCCGGAGGGCATTACGCACCAGATCACGGATCCGAATCTCCCCGGCCCCCTCGACGTTGCTCGTGCGCGCCTGAAGACCGACGCAATCGGGAAGCTGACGATCGAGCTGCAACTCCGGAACCTCTTCGATGGTCAAAATTCGCTCTTCCTGAGAGGCGATCGAGGCGCCCAAGGCGTTCAGAAAAGTTGTCTTCCCCGCCCCGGTGGGACCACTCACCAGAATGTTGATCGCC
>DAIDJI010001259.1 GCA_027451455.1 Planctomycetales bacterium
CGACCATCCCGAGCTGTGCGACTTCCACACGCCCGCAATCATTGACCGCGGTCAGGTGGTGGCGGCGATCGGCACCGGCGGCGCGGCGCCGATCCTCGCCGCGCTTGCCGGCGTGCTGGCCGAGCGCGATGGCGGATGGGAGTTGCGGCGGCTCGCCGATGAGTGAGGTTCTGGTCGTCGGCGCCGGGGCGTGGGGGACCGCGCTTGCCGTCCACGCGACCTCGCTCGGGCGTGCAGTCGCGCTTTGGGCGCGCGACCCGGCGCGGGCGGCGGCGATCGCCGCTCAGCTGCAGACCTTGGGCCGCACCCAGCCACCCGACGCCGTCGTCGTCAACCCGGCCGACGTGATCGCGTCGAATCTCGAGGTGATCGAGCGGATCATCGGGCCGACGATCGAGCTGCGCTGGACGAGTCCCCGAGACGGCGCCTTCGTGCGCGTCGACGCCGACCAGTTCGAGCAGACGCTGCTCAACCTCGTCATCAACGCTCGCGACGCGATGGCCGATGGCGGTCTCCTCGCGCTCGCCATCGACCGGGTCTCGGGCGCTGACCTCGACGCGAGCCACCGGGTCGACCGATCGGCCGAGTACGCGCGGTTACGGGTATCGGACACGGGAC
>DAIDJI010001260.1 GCA_027451455.1 Planctomycetales bacterium
CGGTCTCCTGGTGAAAGCGGGTGGCCGTGCGGAGCCAGCATCCCTTCTTAGTTCGTTCCAACCAATCGGATGAAAAATCGCTCAAGGCGCTTTCCGCGCCTGCTCCTTCTGCCCCTGCTCCTGGCGCCGGCGCTGGCACAGGATGCCGGGTTTTACCAGTTCTCCGTTGATGAGGACCATCTTGGCGGCGCGCCGGACTTCGGCTTTCTGAATCACCCCCTAAAGCCGGCAGACCGCATCGTCGTTCGTGACGGGCACTTCTGCCGCATCGGCGACGGCCGGCGGGTGCGGATGTTCGGCGTGAATTTCGCGTTTGGCGCCAACTTCCCCGAATCCTCCGACGCCCCTCGGATCGCGCGGCGTCTCCGCCGGCTCGGCGTCAATCTCGTACGGCTGCACCATACCGATAGCCGGCCGGATCAAAGTCCGAACGACGCCAACAGCGCACTCACCCGAGGGCCGTATCCGACGCTCAATCCGGTATCGATCGCGCGCTTGCGGCATTTCCTCGACGCGCTTGCGGCCGAGGGCATCTACGCGGATTTGAATCTGCACATCGGCTACCAATTCCGTCCCGGCGTCGACAAGGTTCCACCCATGCCGGACGACGCCCCACT
>DAIDJI010001261.1 GCA_027451455.1 Planctomycetales bacterium
GAACGACTGCGTGTAGCACTTCAGCCCCTCGCGCACGTACACGCCCGACTGGAACGCCGACGCCTGGATCGTCACGTCCGGCCACGGCTCGTTGCGCTCGTAGACCTTGGGCACGCCCGAGTCGAAGGTGCCGTCGGGGCCGCCGTCGCAGGTGAGCAGCTTCACGTGGCAGTGGCCGACGTAGACGTTCTGGCCCCCGTAGGTCGCGATGAAGTAGTACGAGCCAGGTCGTAGGGTGCCCGTCGAAGCCGCCGTCGCGACGCCGGCTCGAAGGGCGCCGCGCGAGGCGTACCGCGTCACCAGCGTGCCGGTTCCACAGCCACCGTGGTAGAGGGCGAAGGAGACCGAACCCGTCGGGAAACCCGACGGGCTGCGCACGATGGCAACGTCGGTGGCCGAGGTTCCCACGACGTGAACGGTCGTCACGACCGTGGTTACCGTTGGCGGGCTCGCCGCGATGATGTTGAAGGGCTCCGGCTGGCCGATCGTCACCGCTGCGTACGTCGTATCGCCGCTGTAGGTGACCACGAAGTAGTAGCTGCCAGACGTCAAGCCACTCGCGGTCGGCGACGTGGCCGACCCGCCGATCAACGACACGGTGGGTGATCCGAACGACG
>DAIDJI010001262.1 GCA_027451455.1 Planctomycetales bacterium
GGCGACAAGGGGCACATCGACCTGCCGCGGGCGCGCGAGGGCGGGCTCGGTGGCGGCTTCTTCGCCGTCATGGCGCGCGGCAAGGCACAGCGCGGGGCGATGGCCGCCAGCGCCGCCGGGCAGGACAAAGAGGCGATGACGCGCTCTATCGGCGGCGGCTACAGCGACGCCGAGGGCTGGCCGCCGCCCATCCCGCTCGAGGAGGCGCAGTCGGACGCCCTCTGCCGCCTCGGTGACGTGATCGCGCTCGAGCGCGACTCCGGCGGGCAGTGCAGGATCGTGCGCACCGCCGCCGAGCTGCAGGAGTGCCTGGACACGGGCGTCTTCGCCATCGAGCTGCACATCGAGGGGGCCGACCCGCTCGACCCCGAGGGCCGGGCGCTCGAGGTCTTCTACGCGGCCGGGCTGCGCTCGGTTGGCCTGACCCACTTCCGCCAGAACATCTACTGCGCGGGCGTGCCCAACCGCTTCCCCGACACGCCGGACATCGGCCCCGGCCTGACCGACGCCGGCAAGGAGCTAATCCGCCAGCTCAACCGGCGGCGAGTGCTGGTCGACCTCTCCCACGCCAACGAGAAGACCTTCTGGGACGTCGCGGCGATCTCGGACGCGCCGCT
>DAIDJI010001263.1 GCA_027451455.1 Planctomycetales bacterium
CGTGTCGACCTGATAGCCCTTACTCTCCAGGAGCTGACGCTCAAGCTCACGGACCGTGATCGAATCGTCCACGACCAAGATCCGCTTGGATTGCCGCGCCTGACGGTCGGCCTTCGCGGACGCCCCCTTGCCCCGGCGCTCATCCAGCCGTTTCAGCCGACGGCCGCTGAGCATGTTGTCGACCGACCGCACCAGGTCTTCAACGTCGACGATCAGGACCGGCCAACCGTTCTCGAGCACCGAAGAGCTGCTGAGATTCGGGACCTTGCCGAGTCGAGGGTCGAGCGGGGAAACCCGCAGGTCTCGCTCCCCCTTGAAGGTGTCCACCACCACGCCGAAGCGGTGTGAACGATCGCTGACCACCACCACGGGGAGCGGTTTCTCGCCGCCAGCTTCCGAAGGGGCAGGGGGCAGCTCGAGGACGCGAGCGGCCTCGACCAGTCCGACGGGCTGATCGTCGATCAGCAGGAACGGCTTCCCTTCCAGCTCGCGGATCTCCTCGTGTTCCAGCATCAGAATCTTGTCGATCCGGTTGAGCGGGAAGGCGTAAGGCTCGCCGGCGATCTCGACCAGCAAAGCGCGAATGACCGACACGGTGATCGGCAACTGGAG
>DAIDJI010001264.1 GCA_027451455.1 Planctomycetales bacterium
GTCGGTCGTGCAGACGATCATGGACGCGATCCGCAAGCGACTGAAGTACGAGAAGAAGGTGACGACCGCGCGCACACCCGTGAGCGAAGCTCTGGAGCTGGGCAGGGGGGTCTGCCAGGACTACGCCCACCTCTTCCTGGGTGCCTGCCGCGCTCTGGGGCTCCCTGCGCGTTACGTCAGCGGTTATCTGCACGCCACCGGCGAGCTCGCGACCCACGCCTGGTGCCAGGTCTGGGCCGATCGTTCGGGCTGGATCGACGTCGATCCGACCCACGACAACTTCCTCGACGACAACTATGTCGCCACCGCCTTCGGCCGCGACTTCTTCGACGTTCCGCCCAACAAGGGCGTGTGGAAGGGCCTGGCCGAAGAAACGATCAACGTCGCCGTGAAGATCGAGTCCCTCGAGCGCATGCCGCACGACTGGAGCGAGTGGGGCGTCAACGGCCCCCGCGCCGGCGACTCGTGGAGTCAGCTCACGCACCGTCCGCGTCGATCCCAGGGGCCGAAGGTTCAACTCGCGTATCGTCAGCAGCAGAGTCAGCAACAACAGTGACAGGTCGATTACGATTCTCTTGTCCAACCGATGGAGGCAGGGAACGATACCGTT
>DAIDJI010001265.1 GCA_027451455.1 Planctomycetales bacterium
ATCATCGGCAGCCATCGAGCCGACTAGCGCGAGCTGGAGGCCAGGAATATCTCGCTTAACTCGGCGGTAGACGTCGATAACCCCGAGCGGGTCTTTCCACGGATCGAAGCGTGAAACCTGGGTGATCAGGGGGCGATCCGGATCGACGTCATAGCGACTAAGAATGTCCCGAACCATCTCCATAGGAAGGTCAGTATTCTTTGAGCTGAGCGGATCGATCGCCGGCGCGATCAGCGCGGCGACGAGGAGGCTCAACGCGACGAGCGAGCGGCGTCTGGACACGCCGCGCATCGTAGCACGCCACAGAGACCCGGAGAATCAGAGCGTTTGCCACAGAGACACGGAGACACAGAGAACTCAGACTCTGTGTCTCTGAGCCTCTGTGGCGTCTTCTCTCTGTGCCTCTGTGCCTCTGTGGTGAAATAAAATGCTCCAACGCTTCCTGGACCCCGCGACCCTCGCCTCCATCTCCGGCCTTGACCTCATCGCCAAGACCGTAGTCGACGGCTTCGTCGCCGGGCTCCACCGCTCGCCGGATTTCGGGTTTTCCCAGGAATTCGCGGAGTATCGCGCTTACTCCGAAGGCGACGACCTGCGCCACGTCGATTGG
>DAIDJI010001266.1 GCA_027451455.1 Planctomycetales bacterium
TTCTGCAGATCCTTGTTGAGTCCGCGCGGAGCAAAGCCCGCCGGATACCAGGTCAGCACCACGCCGCCCGGCTGCACCAGCAGCACGGCCAGGCTGTCGGACACGGCGGGACGGAAACGCGCCAGTGCGCCGCGGTCGTCGCGGCCGATCTGCCAGGCGCGGATCACCGGCGCGGCATCCGCGACGGCGGGCGGCACGCCGAGGTAGAGCAGGCGCAGTTTCGACTGGTTGCCGTTGAGTCCGATCTGCGCGCGGTGCAGCAGATCGAGCTGGCCGACGCAGCGATCGACGCAATCCGGCCCCGGCAGCGCCACCAGCGTCCACAGCGGCGTGGACGCCTTCCAGGCGTAAACCGACCCGTTCGCCAGCGTGACCGGCGCATTCGTGCCCGTCAGCGTCAGCTGCGGATCGACCGGCCGGCCGTAGCTGCGCGTGCCCGGCAGCCAGCCCAGCGCGCCCAGCGCCACCGCGATCAGCATCGGCGCCACGAAGGCCATCACCACCAGCAGCAGCTGACGTCGTCCGCGGGCGGGAGTCGCGTTGTCAGGCTGCATTCGAGTCGTCGCCTTTGCGATGCATCACGAAAAAAATCACCAACGTCGCGGCC
>DAIDJI010001267.1 GCA_027451455.1 Planctomycetales bacterium
GGTTACGTGCCTTCTTGATGCGTCAGACAGACAGGAGATAAGGAACCATTGAGGGCCGGCGCGCGAGGTCGTAGCGGGGTTTTCCGCTTGCCGGTGGCGCTGGGAAGCCGTTAGAGTGAGGGGCGGCGGGCGCTGAGTTTGGAAAGGTCGCCGCCGCCGGGGCCAAACCGGGGCGGCGTTGTCATGCGCTGAGAGCTCTGGCTGATGTCCCAAAACACTCCCCGGACCGACTTGGCGTACCAGAAGTGCATCAACCCCAACTGCCGGGCGACCTTTTCGGTCGATGAGACGCACTTTGCCTGCCCGTCGTGCGGCGACCTGATCGACGTCGTCTACGACTGGGACCACCTCCCCATCCCACGCCGGCTGAGCGATTTCGAGGCGAAGTGGGCGAATCGGCTCGATCCCTTGAACTTCTCGGGCGTTTGGCGGTTCCGCGATCTGTTGCCGTTCGCTCCGCCCGAGATGGTGGTCACGATCGGCGAAGGGCAAACGCTGCTCCAACCCGCCGACAAGGTGGGGCAATACGTCGGGCTCAACGCCGGCCGTCTCCTCCTCCAATATGAGGGAATGAACCCGTCGGGGAGCTTCAAAGACAATGGAATG
>DAIDJI010001268.1 GCA_027451455.1 Planctomycetales bacterium
GCTCCTGCACTCACCGCCCAGGAACTCGAAATCATGAAAATCGTCTGGGACCGCCGCCAAGCCACCGTCCGCGACGTCTATGAGGCCATGCGCGAGCGCCGCCGCATCGCCTACACCACCGTCCTCACCCTCATGAACATCCTGCATGGCAAGGGGCACCTCAAACGCCATCTCGCCGGGCGCGCCCACGTCTACCAGGCGGCTGAGCCCAAGCAGCTCACCATTGGCCGCATGGTCCACGAATTTCTTGACCGCGTGTTCAACGGCTCGGCCGAACCCCTGCTCATGCATCTGGCCGAGGAGGAACGCCTCACGCCCGCCGATCTCGAGGAACTCGCCCAAGCCATCCGGAGGAAATCGTCATGACGCTGGCTAACCTGCTCGTTTGGAGCGCACATGCCGCCCTCCTGATCGGTGCCGCGGAGGCTGTAGCGGCCTTGCTGGAACTCCGTGACGCCCGTGTCCTCGTCGTCTCCCGCCAACTCCTGCTCGCGCTCGCCCTCATTCTTCCGATCGTCGAGCCAAAGGTCCCGCCGCCCGCCGTGCGCCACATCGTGGCTTCGGTTTCCTCCACCACCGTCGCGCTCCATACGTCCCGTCCCCG
>DAIDJI010001269.1 GCA_027451455.1 Planctomycetales bacterium
TTCCTCGACTCGGCGTCCTCCTCGATGGCCTCGCCTGCACCGAGTCTGAGTGTCTCGTCGACGTTTGTGTCAAATGACACGACGACGCAGGGGAGTTGGATTGGGAAGTACGGTGCGCTGGGGAGCGACATTGAGGGTCAGGTATCGACGTTGCCGTCGTACGCGCAGGTGGGGATGAGCAATGCGTTGACGTGGACGTGGGTATCGAGCACGACGGACGTGCGTGGGCTACAGGTGCCTGGGGGCAATGGCCGGACGGCGATGACGTGGTTCAACAACACGTTCACGATTGACGTGAATTTGACGGACGGCCAGGTACACGATCTGTCACTGTACGCGGTGGACTGGGATAATCAGGGTCGAAGCGAGCAGGTGCAGGTGATCGACCCGGCGACGGGGAAGGTTCTGGATACGGAGACGCTCTCGAACTTTTACAATGGTGCGTACCTGACGTGGGCGATCAGCGGACACGTGCAGATCAAGGTGACGATGCTGACGGGTCCGAACGCGGTTGTCAGTGGTCTGTTCCTCGACTCGGCGTCCTCCTCGATGGCCTCGCCTGCGCCGAGTCCGAGTGTCCCGGCGACGTTTGTGTCAAATGA
>DAIDJI010001270.1 GCA_027451455.1 Planctomycetales bacterium
GGGCCGACGACAGCTACCCGTACGCCGACATCGAGCTGTTTTCGGCCGACGCGTGCGATGCCCTGCGGGCGAGCTACGACATCGGCAGGGGCTGGACCGTCACCTGCACGTCGAGGAACGGCACGCGGACCACCAGCCGCTTGCGCGAGGACCTGACGACGGCCGCGGTGCCGTGACGGTTGCGGACTGCACGTCCCGGCGTCAGCCGACGCCGAGCAACTCGACCTCGAAGACGAGCGTCGAGTTCGGCGGGATGACGGGCGGGAAGCCGCGCGCGCCGTACGCGAGGTCGGGCGGGATGGTCAGCTTGCGCACCTCGCCGACCTTCATGCCGGCCACTCCCTGGTCCCACCCCTTGATCACCTCGCCCTTGCCGAGCGTGAAGGTGAAGCCGCGCCCGCGGTCGCGCGAGCTGTCGAACTTCTTCCCGTCCGTCAGCGTGCCCACGTAATGAACGGTGACGCGCTGGCCCGTCTTGGCCTCCGCACCCGTGCCCGGCTTCAACGTTTCCATCTGGAGGTCGCCCATGGCGCGGCAGGCTAGCTCGATTAGGGCAGCAGAACGAGCTTGCCGGTGGTCCGGCGCGCTTCGAGATCGCGGT
>DAIDJI010001271.1 GCA_027451455.1 Planctomycetales bacterium
GGACATCTCGGAGGTCACGAGCCGCCGCGTCCTGCATAAGAAGGCGGCGGCGGAGGCGGCGCTCGCTGAGCTCTTCGAGGCGCACCGCGGACGCCTCACCGAGTACACGCGACTCACCTCGAGCGTAAAACTCCCCGAGCTCACGCGCGAGCGCTTTATCGATCTTTACCCGCTCCTGCCGTACCAGATCGATCTCATCATCCAGATCGTCTCCGGGCTGCGCCTCGCGGGCGGCGCGAGCAAGCATGTCGGCGGCGCGAACCGGACCATCATCAAGCTCGCACAACAGCTTCTCATCCGCTCCGACGTCGACCTTGCCGCCGCACCGGTCGGCACCCTGGCAAGACTCGATCAGGTCTACGATCTCATCGAGACCAACATCGGCTCCGAGATCCGCGCCAAGATCGCCGCCATCGGCCGCCAGCTGACGCATCCCCTGGCGCAATCCGTGGCCAAGACTATCTGCCTGCTACAATCGGTGCCGAGCGTGCGTCGCACGGCCGAGAACCTCGCCGCGGTACTTCATCCATCGGTCGGCGCCGACTCCCAGCTCGCCTCCGTCCGCGAAGCCCTGCGCGAGCTCGAGGCGGCGCACCAG
>DAIDJI010001272.1 GCA_027451455.1 Planctomycetales bacterium
TGGCCAACAGTCCGCGCTTCGATCCCGAGACCTTCCAGGGGCTCGTCAGCGACGTCGCGCTCAAGCGCAAGATCCGTGACTGGGTCTTCGCGAAGATGAGCGAGGGTGGCGCACCGCAGAAAGGCTACGACGTGTTCGTGCTGCAAGGACACTCGCTCGAGAGCCGTCAGCGCATGCCTTTCGACTCGCTGAAGCTCGAGGGCAAGGGCCACCAGACACCCTCCACGTCCATCGAGACCGCCCGCGCGTGGATGTGCGCGAACTTCTTCGACGTGCGCGCCTTCGGCGCCGTGATGAGCACGACCGACTTCAACTGCGGCCAGGTGCGCGGGCCGGTCCAGCTCACGTTCGCGCGTTCCTTCGATCGCGTGCTCGCGACCGAGCACGGCATCACGCGCGTGGCCTACACGCGCGAGGACAAGGCGCAGTCCACGAGTGCCCGCACCGAAATGGGCAGCAAGCACACGGTGGCCTACGGCCTCTACTGCGCCCATGCGTTCATCAACCCGCACCTCGCACGGCTACCGTCCGGAACGGGGTTCACCGAACGCGATCAGACGGTCTTCCTGGATGCGCTGGTGAATATGTGGGATCTCG
>DAIDJI010001273.1 GCA_027451455.1 Planctomycetales bacterium
GACGCGACGTCCCAGCGCTTGATGTCCTCGTAGTCGGGCGACACGCCGCGGTAGCGCGTGGTCCAGTTCCTCGTCTGCCACTGGATGACGACGCTGCCGTCGATGTTCGGCGACACGCGCCGGATGGCCGGCACCTCGTTCAGGATGGCGGCCGCGTCGTCCATCGTGAGGTTTCGCATGCCGAAGGTGCCCGAGCGCACGCCGTTGACGTTGCGCGCGCCCGCCTCGACCCAGACCAGGTTGTCGCCGAGCGCGTGCAGCTGCGCCTCGGCGCGGGCCGACCCCGCCTCCCCGATGGCGACGACCCAGACGACCGCGGCGACGCCGATGGCGATCCCGAGCGCGTTCAGGCCGCTGCGAACTTTGTGGCGCAGCAGGGCGCGGAAGGCCTGGACGAGCAGCGTCGCGAGCACGGATCGACGAGCCCCAGCGCTTGCTATACTCCCCCGCATGCCGGCCGACGCGGACCGCGCGGGGGAATTCATCTTCGACTGGAACGAGGTCAATCGCAAAGGGCGCCTCGTGCCCCAGAGCTTCACGCTCTTCGACGAGACATTGCGCGACGGGCTGCAGAACCCGAGCGTCGAAGACCCGTCG
>DAIDJI010001274.1 GCA_027451455.1 Planctomycetales bacterium
GTGCCGTGGGACGGATCCCAGATTCCGCCGACCCCGCCCAGGGACATGAGCCCCGGTGCGATCGCGAGCCCGCAAGGGGCTCGATCGACCCGAGGGAGCCGCGGTCCAACCGCGAACGAGGAACAGTCGACATGAAGCCGCCCTCCCACACTGGCGACAACCAAGCGAGCCGCCGGCG
Source organism: Planctomycetales bacterium (assembly GCA_027451455.1). GTDB lineage: Bacteria > Planctomycetota > Planctomycetia > Isosphaerales > Isosphaeraceae > JAKAUH01. The sequence goes on from DAIDJI010001274.1 coordinate 179, forward strand.
GCTCGGGATTCGGATCAGATGCGGGGCAATCTCGTCCTGCGTCGTGCTCAGATTCGCATTCGCGAGCCTGGGCGGCGAGGGTACGAAGTCTGGCGGCAAGGCCCCGGCCGCGGTCGATTTCAATCGCGAGGTGCGTCCGATTCTTGCCAAACGGTGCTTCGCCTGCCACGGCCCCGACGAGGCCAAGCGCGCGAAAGGGCTGAGGCTCGATCGCCGCGATTCGGCGGTCGCCGTGCTCAAGAGCGGCGAGACGGCGATCACGCCCGGCGATCCCGATGCGAGCGCACTGGTGGCGCGGATCACCGAGGACGACGAGACCCAGCGGATGCCGCCCAGGAAGACCGGCCCGCAGCTCTCGGCGAGCGAGATCGAGACCCTCACGCGATGGATCAAGGAAGGGGCCGGTTATGCGCCCCAC
>DAIDJI010001275.1 GCA_027451455.1 Planctomycetales bacterium
GGCTCTAATAGAACCCCGCTTTTTAACGCCTGGGCTGCTTCAAAAGGAGCCTGTGACAGCTTATGCAGGCTTTTGACCTTAAGGCCACGCGGCTGCGCCGCGAGAGCCCCGATAATCGCTCCGTGCCGAATCGGGATTTCGGCATCCATGCCTCAACGGGTGAGAGTTGAACAGGCGATCAGTAGAGCGCGGCTGGGGGCGCTGCGCGACGGGTGGCACGCAGAGACACAGAGGCACAGAGACGACGGGGTTACCACAAAGGCGCAAAGGCACTAAGGTTTTTTAATTACTTATTTATTTATCTTGATTAGATTATTATCCCCGCTAAAGGTTGGTATTTGAGTTGAAGCAGCACTGCGGTTAAAACACGTCTCTGCGGCTCTGCGCTCTCTGCGCGAGATCGTCGTCTTGACCTCCCTGCGTGGGCGCTGCGCGACGATTGGCACGCAGAGACACGGAGACACAGAGACGACGGGGTTACCACCAGGGCGCTGCGCGACGATTTTTGCCACAGAGGGCACAGAGACGACTGACGATAATTTACCACAAAGGCGCGAAGGCACTAAGGTTTTTTAATTACTTATTTATTTATTTT
>DAIDJI010001276.1 GCA_027451455.1 Planctomycetales bacterium
ATCGACCGCGCGCCGAGAGCGCCGCCGTCGTCCGTGCGCTGCGCGCCGGCGGCCGCCGCGAGGTCATCCTCATGTCCGGCGACATGCGCCGAACCGCGGACGCGATCGGCGCGACCCTCGGGCTCGATCGCGTCATGGCCGAGCTCCTGCCCGAGGACAAGGCGGCCAGCATCCGCGCGCTGCAGCGCGCGGGCAGGATCGTGGCCATGGTCGGCGACGGGATCAACGACGCGCCCGCGCTGGCGCTCGCCGACGTGGGCATCTCGCTGCACGGGGGAGCGGACGTCGCGCTCGAGACGGCCGACGTCGTGCTGCTCGACGGCGGCCTCGCGGCGCTGCCGCGCGCGTTCGCGATCGCCGAACGCGCGATGCGCAGCGTGCGCCTCGGCCTGCTCTCGGTGCTCGGCCCCAACGCGGTGGCCATCGTGCTCGGCGCGCTCGGCCTGGTCTGGTGGCGTGGCCTTTCCAACGATGTCTACTGCCAGATCGGACTGGTCATGCTCATCGGCCTTTCCGCCAAAAACTCGATCCTGATCGTCGAGTTCGCCGAGCAGTTGCGCCGCAAGGGCCGCTCCATCGCGGAAGCCGCCATCG
>DAIDJI010001277.1 GCA_027451455.1 Planctomycetales bacterium
GACAACGCAGATACGTTCCTACGAGGTCGCTCCGTTGAGTTGAATTCGAGCCACCGGAAGCGCACCCGCCTGGACGCCGTAGTGGGCCAGAATCGCGTGGTAGGTCCCGTTGGCGATCAGCACTTTCAGTGCCGCCTGGATCGCCTTGGCGAGCTGGTGGCCGGCCGCGGTCTTAGGCGTGGCGATGCCGTACGGTGCGACGTTGACGGCCTTACCGACGAGCTTGAATGCGCCCTTGGAGGTCGCCACGATGTAGCCGGCGATCTGGCTGTCCGCGAAACCGAACTGTGCGTGGCCCGACGAGACCGCGACGTTCGCCTCGGTCTGGGTCGAGAACGTCAACACATTGAGCTTCTTGTTGGACGGGCAGCTCTTGGCGGTCGTCTGAGCATCGGTCTGCTCGACGGTACCGGTCTCGACTGCGACACTGTGGCCACAGAAGCTCTTCAAACCGGAGAAGCCGAACTTCGACGAGGACTTCGCGTACACGCCTTCACCGGCCTGGAAGTAGTCGACGAAGTTGACCTGGGCCTGGCGGGCCTTGGTATCGGTGAACGACGAGTTGCCAATGACGTAGTGGCCCGACTTGATG
>DAIDJI010001278.1 GCA_027451455.1 Planctomycetales bacterium
GAGAGAAATTCTCCTGCCGGGCCTGCGAGGCGGTTGCGCAGCCGCCAGCACCGTTCCATGTCGTTCCTCGCGGGTGGGCGGGGGCAAGCTTCCTCGCAATGCTTTTGTTCGAGAAGTATGGCCAGCACCAACCACTCAATCGCCAAGCCGAGCGGTTTGCCCGCGAGGGTGTTCCTCTCAGCGTCTCGACCCTGGCCGATCAGGTCGGGGCGGCATGCCATGCCCTGATGCCGCTTTACCGGCTGATCGAAGCCCATGTTCATGCGGCCGCACGTCTACATGGCGACGATACCACCGTGCCGGTCATGGCGCGCGGCAAGACCGCGACGGCGCGGCTATGGGTCTATGTGCGGGATTATGTGCACCCGATGATTATGCGCAGCTCACCGGGATTGGATCCTATAACCATCGATTTGGCGGACCATTTCCAGCTGGCGAACTGCGCATAATATTAAAGGCTCAATAAAAACTTCATGAGCTGGTCTGGCGGTCGATACCGGCCTTGACTAGACGTCATCGGCAGCAGCCGATTTAGCGTGCGCTCCTTCATGGCAAGATCCGCTTGAAGGTACATGTGTGTCGTGGCGGGGCT
>DAIDJI010001279.1 GCA_027451455.1 Planctomycetales bacterium
CCACCACCAGCCGCATCGAAGAAGTCGGCAGCTTCGTCTCCATCGGCAAGCCCATCGCCAACACCCAGATTCACATCCTCGACGCGCAGTTCCAGCCCGTCCCCGTTGGCGAACCAGGCGAACTCTACATCGGCGGCGACGGCGTCGCCCGCGGCTACTGGCAGCGCCCCGAGCTCACCGCCGAGCGCTTCATCGCCAATCCCTTCGGCCCCCCGGCAGCCGCCTCTATCGGACGGGCGACCTTGGGCGGTGGCGCGAGGACGGCATGCTGGACTTCCTCGGCAGGATCGATCAGCAGGTCAAGATCCGCGGCTTCCGCATCGAGCCCGGCGAGATCGAGGCGGTGCTGGCCGACGCGGCGTCGGTGCAGGAGGCGGTGGCTGTGGCTGGGCAGGATGCGAGCGGCGAGGGCGCTATCTGGGCCTATGCGGTCCCGGGCGACCCCGGCGCGAACGAGGCGGAGTTGCTGGCCGACCTGCGCGCACGCCTGGAAGCGGCGCTGCCAGGCTATATGCAGCCGGCTGCGTTGGTGTTGCTCCCGGCCTTGCCGCGAACCCCCAATGGCAAGATCGATCGTAACGCCTTGCCGCCG
>DAIDJI010001280.1 GCA_027451455.1 Planctomycetales bacterium
GGCGCAGGAATCGACCCGCTTGTACACCGGACGCACGCCGAACGCGCGACGCAGATGGCGCAACGCGGCCTCGTCGGTGCCGGCCAGCTCGGCCAGACGCGCGTCGGAGAAGCCCATGCGCTTGAGTTCGCGCAGGCGCGCCGCATCCAGCGCCGGCAGACCCTGCATGCGCACGGTCTTCTCTTCGCTGACGAGGTCCTCGATCGCGGCCAGGAACCAGCGATCGATGTGGGTCAGCGCGTAGACCTCCTCCAGCGTCAGACCGGCGCGAAAGGCATCGGCGACGTAGAACACGCGCTCGGGGCCCGGCTCGCGCAACTCGCGCCTCAGCCGCACGCGGCCCTCGTCGCTGGCCAGGTCGAGCCCGGTCGGATTGAGGCCGGTCTTGCCGGTCTCCAGTCCGCGCAGCGCCTTCTGCAGCGACTCGTGCATGTTGCGGCCGATCGCCATCACCTCGCCAACCGACTTCATCTGCGTGGTCAGGCGCGCGTCGGCGGCGGGGAACTTCTCGAAGGCGAAGCGCGGAATCTTGGTGACCACGTAGTCGATGCTCGGCTCGAACGAGGCCGGGGTCAGGCCGCCGGTGATCTC
>DAIDJI010001281.1 GCA_027451455.1 Planctomycetales bacterium
GCCGGGGACCTGCACGGGAACTCGAACGGCAGTACGATAGCTGCGGACATTTTTGAGAGTGACGGCTCCGTTGGGATGCAGGGTGGCCTCGACGGGGCCGACAGGTGTGTCGATCCAGTGCTCGCCGGGTTGAATGAAGCCCATATAGGCCAGGGTGGCGATGACGCCGATGGTTCCGTGGCCGCACATGCCGAGGTAGCCGACGTTGTTGAAGTAGATGACACCAATGCTGCATCGGGAATCGTCAGGTTCGCATAGGAGTGCGCCGACGAGGACATCCGAGCCGCGTGGTTCGTTGACTACGGTGGAGCGGAAGTGGTCGAAGTGGGTGCGGAGGCGTTCCAACCTTGCAGCGAGCGGCCCGGACCCGAGGTCTGGAGCGCCGGAAGTGACCAGCCGGGTCGGCTCGCCCGCGGTATGAGAATCGATGGCCTGAATGCATTGGCGAGTGTACATAATCTTGGAAGACTCCGACTTATGTCTACCACATTGGATACATTCTTGTCTTCGAGAAAATGCTTGATTGGTGTGCTGAGAAATCGGTGTGTAGGTATGATTCCGTGCGCATGACTATGAAAGCGAATATACTTC
>DAIDJI010001282.1 GCA_027451455.1 Planctomycetales bacterium
GAGCAGCGGCAGCTTCTTCTGCTCCAGCAGTTCCGCCATCTGCTCGATCAGGCGGGATTTCTGCACCTGATAGGGGATCTCGGTGACCACGATCATCCAGGTGCCGTGCTTGCCGCGCTCCACCTCCCATGTCGCGCGCAGCCGGAAGCCGCCGCGCCCCGTCTCGTAGGCCTGCAGGATGGAGGCCGGCTCCTCCACCATCACGCCGCCGGTGGGGAAGTCGGGGCCGGGCATCAGCGCCAGCAGCTCCGCCGTCGTTGCCTGCGGGTTCTTCACCAGCAGGGCGGCGGCGGCGCAGACTTCGCCGGCATTGTGCGGCGGGATCGACGTCGCCATGCCGACCGCGATGCCCGTGGCTCCGTTCGCCAGGAGATTGGGGAAGCTCGACGGGAGGACCACCGGCTCGTTGTCCTGGCCGTCATAGGTCGGCCGGAAGTCGATCGCGTCCTCAGCGATGCCTTCGAGCATCGCCTCGGCGACCGGCGTGAGGCGCGCCTCCGTGTACCGCATGGCGGCCGGGGGGTCGGCGTCCACGCTGCCGAAGTTGCCCTGCCCGTCCACGAGCACCTGCGGGCGGAGATCGGGGGTATG
>DAIDJI010001283.1 GCA_027451455.1 Planctomycetales bacterium
ATAGCTGGTAGAGCTTCTCGGCGTCGCGCATGTTGATCACCGCCAGGCTGGAGTCGTACTCCTCCATGCCGGCGGCGAAGATCGCGCTGACGGTGAAACTGCGCAGGCGCGGCACGGCACCGATCGGCGTCGCGGTGACCTGCGGCGCGATCAGCACCAGCTTGTCGCCGACGTTCACCCCCAGCGCCAGTGCCAGATCGCGGCCCAGCGCGATGTTCCAGCTGCCGGGCGTCAGCCGGTCCAGCGAGCCCTGCACGACCTTGCCGGCGATGTCGGAGACGCGCGCCTCGTCGGCGGGCAGGATGCCGCGCACCACCGCGCCCTGGCTGCGCTGGCCGTCGAGCAGGGCGAAATTGTCGACGTAGGGCGCGGCGGCGATCACGTGCGGCGTCTGCTCGGCCAGCCGGACCGCGCGCGGCCAGTCACGGATCGATCCGTCGACGCCGCTGACGGTGGCCTCCGCAGTCATGCCGAGAATGCGCGATTTCAGTTCATGGTCGAAGCCGTTCATTACCGAGATCACCGCGATCAGCGCGGTCACGCCGATCGCGATGCCCATCATCGACACCAGCGAGATGAACGAGATGAAGT
>DAIDJI010001284.1 GCA_027451455.1 Planctomycetales bacterium
ACGTAGTAAGGGGTATGATCTCCCCCGGCGACCCACTCCCAGGCGACCTCGAGACGGCCCATCAGCTCATTCGCGAGCTGATCGAGACGCTGGCGCAGCAGGTCTACCTCAACGACAAGCTCCAGCACCAGCTCGAGAAGCTCCTCCGTCAGCTCTACGGCAAGAAGACCGAGCGGATCGACCCCGATCAGCTCCTCCTCTTCGCCCGCGAGATCATCGAGCAGGCTCAGGACGAGCCGGCACCCGAGACGGCACCCGAGCCAGTCACGCCGCCGGCTCCCGCCGATCCCAGGAAGGGCCACGGCCGCAAGCCGCTGCCGGCGAGCCTGCCTCGCAAGCGGGTCGTCTACGACGTCCCTCCCGAGCGACGCCCCTGTCCCGACTGCGGTATCGAACGCACCTGCATCGGCCAGGAGACCCGCGAACAGCTCGAATATGTCCCCGCGTCGATGGTCGTGATCCAGCACATCCGTCCCAAGTACGCCTGCCCGGCCTGCGAGGGCCACGTCGTCATCGCCGAGCGGCTTCCCGAGCCGATCGAGAAGGGCCTGCCCGGCCCGGGCCTGCTGGCCCACGTCGCGGTCTGCAA
>DAIDJI010001285.1 GCA_027451455.1 Planctomycetales bacterium
GTGGCGGAGCACCTGGAGCGGCGGCTCCTCGCCCCCGAACGGCTTGAGGAAATCCTCTCAGCGGTGCTGCATCGCCGGGAGGAATGGGCCGAGCGGCGGACCGGCCATGTCACCGAGCTGCGCCGGCGGGCGGCCGAGGCGGAGGCCAAGCTCAAGCGCCTCTACGATGCCATCGAGGCCGGCGTCGCCGATCTGGCCGACCCGATGCTGAAGGATCGCATCGCTGAGCTGACCACGGTCCGCGACCAAGCCCGCGCCGACGTCGAGCGCGCCGAGCGCGACGGAGACGGCCCGCTCGTCGGTGGCGATGCCCCAGAGCGCCACGAACGGCATGAGGACGATCGCCGGCATCGGCGGGTACGGCACGTACCACACGCCGTCGCGTGGGATGAGCTCGCTCAACCAGCTCGGGTGGTCGGCCAGGTAGACACGCCCGTGCAGGAACGCGTCGGCGAGCCGCACGAAGTAGTCGAGCGCCGTCGGGTCGCGTGGCGCCGTGAAGAGGTAGACGGCCGCCGACACGATGGCGATGGCGATCACGGAGCTCGCCGACGATCGCGCGATCCACCTTCCCGCGGCGCCCGCCCCC
>DAIDJI010001286.1 GCA_027451455.1 Planctomycetales bacterium
GTCGCGGGGGCGCGCGGGGGCTACGTCGGGCATGACTCATGGTGGCACAACGCCCCGGTGCACGTCATTCAGGCCATCCGCTCCGGGCGAGGGGGTGAGCGACCACAATGGAGCAATGGTCCTCGCCACGGTCGTCACCTTCATCATCACCAAGCTCCAACACCTGCCGGGCGGACTCGTCTATGGACTCGTGGCCCTGCTCGTCTTTGGCGAGGCGGCCCTCTTCATCGGCTTCGTGCTACCCGGTGAGACCTCGGTGATCGTGGCCGGGGTGGTGGCGAGCCGGGGCCACGTCAACATCGGGGTCCTCATCGGCCTCGTCGTGCTCGCCGCGATCATCGGCGACTCGGTCGGCTACGAGGTCGGCAAACGCTACGGCGACCAGCTGCTCAAGCTGCCGATGCTGCGACGGCGACAAGCCGGGCTGCACCGCGCCCTCGCGGGCCTCGCCGAACGCGGCCCGCTCTACGTCTTCCTCGGGCGCTTCACCGCGTTCCTGCGCGCGGTGATGCCGGGACTTGCCGGACTGTCGGGGATGAAGTACCGGCGCTTCCTGCTCGCCAACGCCCTCGGGGGCATCGCCTGGGG
>DAIDJI010001287.1 GCA_027451455.1 Planctomycetales bacterium
GGGAATTTTAGGGGTAATTACTCATATTTATCCCCCGGATGGGGTATTAATTTAACACCCCCGACGCTCCCCAAAAATCGGATAGAGGGTCCCGCGTATCACTCCCCACGTCGACACCTAGCTGGGGTTTTTGCCAAAACCAAATCAAGAAACAGTGAAAAAAATGAAGATAAATTATTTTAATTAGCTCAGGGTGACACCATGCTAATTATTCTCCAACACAGCAGCTGTCTAAACGTTAGCACGGTAGAACCTTTCTACCGCCGGTAGAAGCAAGCACGGTAGACTCTACCTGCGGTAGAGTGAGATTTTTCTCACAACAGTGAGAAAAATTATTTTAATAAGAAGAAAAGAATAGTAATAAAAAAAAATTATACGGCCGAATAAAAAAAATTTCTGCTCATCGACTTTCTTTAAATATGGGTTGTGAGTGATGGGAGGCCCCCACTAAGATGAAGATGAGTGTGATACGCGGGACCCCCTATCCGGTCTGCGGGGGGAATCCCGGAGGCCCCGAATGGGGAGTTAGGGGGGGACATTTGGGGGGTCAAAAAACCCTAAAAAAGCCCCAAAAATAGGGTTTTT
>DAIDJI010001288.1 GCA_027451455.1 Planctomycetales bacterium
GTACCGTAAACGGATGCACCGCCCGCTGCGGTCGTGCCAAAGAGATTGCCGTTCGCGTCGACGATCAGGCCGGCAAGCGGATATGCGCCGTCGGCTTGGTTGAAGCTCACCAGCGTCGTCGGCGTCTTGCTGTAGCCCGTCGTCGCGTTGTACGGCACCTCGAAAACCGTACCTGCACCGGATGCACCGCCCGTATAGGTCGTGCCAAAGAGATTGCCGCTGGCGTCGGCGGTCAGACCGGCAACCGGGGTCCCGCCATTTAAGTAGTTGAAGTTGACCAGCGTCGTCGGCGTCGCACTGTAGCCCGTCGTGGCGTTGTACGGCACCTCGAAAACCGTACCCCACGTGGATGCACCGCCCAGTGAGGTCGTGCCAAAGAGATTGCCGTTCGCGTCGACGATCAGGCTGGCAACCGGATATGCGCCGTCGGCGGAGTTGAAGCTCACCAGCGTCGTCGGCGTCGCACTGTAGCCCGTCGTGGCGTTGTACGGCACCTCGAAAACCGTACCGTAACCGTATGACCCGCCCTCTTGGGTCGTGCCAAAGAGATTGCCGTTGGCGTCGGCGGTCAGACCGGCACTCG
>DAIDJI010001289.1 GCA_027451455.1 Planctomycetales bacterium
GATCAGTCCATTTCATCAAGAACTCGATCAGCTCGTGGCAGTGGCCGCTTATTCAGCAGGGCCAGATCAGCAACAACTGCATCCCGCTCTTGCCGTTGGGATCGACGGTCGGCGTCTACCAGGCCCTCTCCACCCGCAACGGCGGCGAGGTCATCAGCTCCGACCAATACTGATCGGCGCTCTCGGTCAACCTGGACTTTCCACGCGATCGATGCGATGTGCTTGACAGGCCGGGACTGGTCTTGGGATCGTCCTGGCCTGGAGAGACATCGCATCGACCGAATGGAAAAAAACGCGAGTCCGTTCTCGACCCACACGCTCTCGCTTCGATCACGCCCTCGTCGACTGGTCCCCCCCGGCGTTCCTCGACTCGACCCTTCCCGTTCGCGCCTTGCCAGCGTTCACTCGCCCGCGCCCCGGACGAGAGCGTGGGGAGTGCGCCCATGGCCCGAGCCGAGAGCCCAGCACCGAAGCGGAACGGTCGCGAGTGCGGCTTGTTTTGAGCAGTCCGACGTTTTTGCCCTCCCAGCCCAGGAGTCTCCCCATGAAACAGTCACCCTCTCGGATTCCCTTCCGCGGCTT
>DAIDJI010001290.1 GCA_027451455.1 Planctomycetales bacterium
TATCGCCGCGAAGCGTCGCGCGACCCGCTATCTGCATCGACGACCGGTTCTCGTCGAGCGGATAGCGGAGATCGAGGATTCGCTGGCATGACGGTGCCGTCGCGCAAATGGCTCAAGGCGCTTCTGGGCCGCCTCGCGGAGGCGACCGGGATCTACCCGCGCAACTTCCGCTCGAAAATGATCGTCGTGACGTTCCATCGCGTGAACGACTGGATGGCCGAGGATCCGATCACCTGCGGCGTGAAACGATTCGAGGAATTCTGTCTGTTTTTCAAGCGGCACTTTCGCGTCGTGCCGCTGTCGGAGCAAGTGGCCGGTTGCCGTGGGGCGCGGGACATGGGAGGCACCCTCTCGATCACGTTCGATGACGGTTACTTGGACAACGCCGAGGTGGCGGCACCGATTCTGAAGCGCCTCGGGCTACCGGCGACGTTTTTCGTTGCGACCGGCTTCATCGGCACCGACTACGCGCCGCCCTGGGATCGACACCTGAGCCGCCAGGCGGGATGGATGGATTGGGAACAAATTCGATCGCTTCGCAAGATGGGCTTTGAAATCGGCGCGCATACGGATCAGCACG
>DAIDJI010001291.1 GCA_027451455.1 Planctomycetales bacterium
CAAAGACGCCAAGCGCGAGCCCCAAGGCGGCGATGCCGCCGGTGATCAGTATGCTGGATTTCATGGGCGTGTCGAGTGAGGGGTGTGTTGTGCGGATTGCAACAGCGAGGGGCGCAGGGTGAGCGGGCTTTGCACCGCATCCTGCAATGCACCGAGCGCCTGCTGGGCGGCAAGCCGGGTAGCGAGCCGATTCTGCGCCCCGGCATAGAAGGCAACCTCGGCGTTGGCGAGATCGAGCGGCTGCAGCCCTCCGGCGTTAACTTGCGCGCGTATGGACTCAAGCTGGCGCCTCAGGTTCCCGAGTAACGACTCGGCCGTCCTTACCTGCCCGAGCGTCGAGCGGTACGCGGCGAGCGCGCCGTCGATCTGTGCCACGGCCGCCGACTGCACGCCGAGGAACTGCGCGGCGGCCGCGCGGCGCCGGGCTCTCGCCTCGGCGATGGGACCCTGGTTCTGATTGAGAACGGGCAATGTCAGGCTGAGGCCGAGCTGCCATTCGTGATCGCCGGCGAGCTGCGAGTTCCAGGCGTAGCCCGGGCCGAGAGCGATGTTGGGCCACTGGCGGGCGACCTCGAGC
>DAIDJI010001292.1 GCA_027451455.1 Planctomycetales bacterium
CGGGGTGAACGTGATTCCCGGCCGCAGCAGCTTCACCATCGACCTGCGCGCGCCGCAGGATGCGCAGCGCGAGCGCCTGCTGGCCCGCGTGCGCGAGGCGATCGGGCGCATCGCGCAGGTCCGCGGCGTCGCCGCCGACATCGCGGCGCTGGCGGCTGGACGCGGCTTCGGGTCGCTCAAGGCGCCCGTCGTGCAGGTCACTGCACCGCATACGCCCGTGCCGTTTTCTCCGGCCCTCGAGCGCGCCTATGTGCCCGGTCCGCAACGTATCGAGGCCGCCATTCGTCAAGTGTTGGGAAGGAATCGATGAGCGAGCAGATCCACGCGGTCACGATGCCGAAGTGGGGCATCGAGATGACCGAAGGCACCGTAATTCGCTGGAATGCGTCCGCGGGTCAGCGGATCGACAAAGGCGAGCCGCTGCTCGAGGTTGAGACCGAGAAGATCGTGAACACCGTCGACTCGCCCTTCAGCGGGACGCTGCGCCGAATCATCGCCGAGTCCGGCGAGGTTCGCCCGGTCGGCGCATTGCTCGCCGTACTTGCGGAGGACGACGTGAGTGAGCCGGCGCTCGCG
>DAIDJI010001293.1 GCA_027451455.1 Planctomycetales bacterium
CCGACGCCCTGGATCGTCGCGAGGCCGCCTTCGTCCGCCGGCTCGACCGGCTGTCGCGGCAGATGGAACGGATCGAGCGCGACCTGACCATCGCCATCGAGGTGCAGGCCCTGTTCGTGCGGTTCTGGCTCTCCGCCTCGCCACCGATCCCGGCGAGCCAGCAGGACGCAGCGAAGGCGCAGGGCGCCAGCCGCTACCAGGGCTTCATCGAGACCCTCGGCCGGCGACTTCAGCGCGGCGATTCCCTGGTCCGCGAGATCAGCCGGGAGATCACCCCCGAACACTACGGCCGTGCCGGCCCATCAACAGGTAGCGGCGACGATACGGACGAAGACGTCGCAAGCGCCGACGCGGACATGGCCGGGAAGGAGGGTGTCCATGCCGGTCTCTGATGGCGCCGGCGTGATGTTGGCCCGCTCGGTGCGCATGCTGCGCACCGCGCTGGGCCCGGCGATCGCCGCCCTGCTGGGTCAGCCGGACATCGTCGAGGTGATGCTTAACCCGGATGGCCGGCTCTGGATCGATCGTCTCGGCACCGGCCTCGCCGACACCGGGCTGCGCATGCTGCCGGCCGAC
>DAIDJI010001294.1 GCA_027451455.1 Planctomycetales bacterium
GATTCGCTCTTTCTTCTCGTGGCGAGGAACACCGAAGAGATCGGCGTGAAAATCCATGTTGTCCCAGGCGGTCAGCTCTTCGTACAGAGCCGTTTCCTGGGGAATCGAGCCGAGGATGCGACGCACCTCGCGGGCCTGGTGGCGCACGTCGTAGCCCATCACCCGCACCGATCCCTGGGAAGGCACGCTGAGGCCGCTGATGATATTGATCGTCGTCGTCTTGCCCGAGCCGTTGGGGCCGAGCAGGCCGAAGATCTCGCCCTGGCGCACCGTCAGCGAGAGGTGATCGAGGGCGCGAAAGGAGCCAAAGTCCTTACAGACGTCAACGATCTCGATGGCCGGCCCGGCCGGGGAGACCGCGCGGACGCGATTCTGGGCCATGGGTCATACTCCCTTCGGATGGGCGCGGGCCAATTCCTGCTCGCGCAAGTCCGTCGCCCAGTCGTGCTCTAGCTGCCACTCGTCCAGAAAATGCTGCATCACGCCGAGCACTCGCTCGACGTGCTCGCGCGTCGTCGCCGGATCGTTCTCCGTCCACCAGTCCGGCGCGGTCTGATGCACTTCGTCCCGCTCCAT
>DAIDJI010001295.1 GCA_027451455.1 Planctomycetales bacterium
TGCCGTGGCTGGCGCTGCGCCAGCTGCCGTGGCCGCAGTACCTTGCCGTGCTGCTGCTGGCGTTCGCGCTGGGCGTCTGGGCCTGCGAGCGCGCCGGGCGGCGCATCGGCCTGCACGATCCCGGGGCCTTCGTGATCGACGAATTCGTCGGCCAATGGGTGGCGCTGATCCCGGCGCTGCTGGCGCCGTGGTGGGCGGTGGCGGCGGGGTTCGTGCTGTTTCGCCTGTTCGACATCGCCAAGCCCTGGCCGGTGCGCTGGGCAGACCGTCGCGTTGGCGGCGGTCTCGGGGTGATGCTCGACGACCTGCTCGCCGGCGCGCTGGCGGCGTTCGCGCTGGCGTTTCTGCTGATGATCGGGAGCCGTCTTTACGGCTAAACGGCTCAGGCGTTGGCGTGGGCCATGGGTCTGGCGCGGAGGTGTGATGCAGGCTGCCGCTGCGATGGCAGCGTCGAGCGCATCAGATGCGGATAGCAGCCAGTGATCGCGTGCTCCATGCGCGCTTCCCAGTGGGCGCGCAGGCGTTCGGTCCAGCTCGCGCGCAGGCGCGCATTCGGCAGTACCGGCGACGCCAGC
>DAIDJI010001296.1 GCA_027451455.1 Planctomycetales bacterium
GTACCAAAAAGAGCCCGAGCCCCGTGCCGGCGATCTTCGCTTTTCGCGCGTTGCTTCCACGCGCGAATCGTTCGAAGACCTTCGCCAACTCGTCTCCCGGGATACCGATGCCCTGGTCGCTGATATCGAGCGTGAGCGAACTCGCGTTCCCGTGCAAGGTCACCAGAATCGGCGTATCGGCGGGCGAATATTTCACCGCGTTGCCGAGAAGGTTATCGATCGATTGGCGCAATCGGCGTTTATCGCCCAGAATCATCGTATCGTCGATATCGCATATGAAGCGGATCGGGCGTTGTGTGAGGCGACCTTCCACTTCCTCGCCGACGAGTGCCGCGAAATCGAATTGCTCGATATCCAACTCCAACTCGCCCAACTCGATGCGCGAGAGCGCGACGACGTCGTCGCTGAGCGTCGCCAGACGCTGTCCGTTCCGGACGATCGTCTCGGCGGCCTTTATCGACTCGTCAGGTTCCAGACTTCCGTCGGCGAGCATCTCTCCAAATCCGACGATCGCGGTTAAAGGTCCGCGAATATCGTGGGCGAGCGTTGCGATCAATTCGTTCTTCTGGGCATT
>DAIDJI010001297.1 GCA_027451455.1 Planctomycetales bacterium
GCCGGAGTACCTGCTCGGTCCCGGCACGTACCGGTGGGCGTGGTCGTTGCAGGCGCTGCGCGGCGCGGGCACGTGAACGGAGGCGCGTGATGGGAGGGCTGCTCGAAGGGCTCGGGTCGTCGATCGGCGGCCTGTTCGGCAACTCGATGGGCCGCGTGGCGGATGCCGTGAACGGCGCCGTCGCCCAGGTCACGTCGCTCGTCCCGGCCGACCCGCGCGTCGCGGTCGTCGGCGTGCTCGCCGCGATGGGTCCGCGGAGCGGCATGGCCCAGATCCCGGCCTCGCGGCTGCCGTTCGGGCGCACGATCGTCGTGCCCGGGGCGATCAACTGGCTCAGCACGATCGCCTGGGACGCGATCAACGCGTTCTTCGGCGCGTACGCGATCGACATCATCTCGGGCGGCCGCATCCACCGCAGCGTGCTCGGCGTCGGCTGCCGCGTGAACTCGTTCAGCGAGGTCGAGGAGAGCGTCCTCTTCGAGCGCGTGCGCGTCGGGCGGCACGCGAAGATCCGCCGCGCGATCATCGACAAGGACGTCGAGATCCCGTCGGGCACGGTCATCGGCTTCGACCG
>DAIDJI010001298.1 GCA_027451455.1 Planctomycetales bacterium
GCGCATTCTCACCCCCGATCTCCGCGAGATTCGCATCTCGCTCAACCAAGACGAAGACTCGCTCTCTCTGCTCGACCAGCCCTTCGCCGCGCGGATCGACGGCAAGACGCTTGCCGCACTCGCCGGGCTCACGCAATCGATCCCCTTTACCGCTTCCTCGCCGTTGGGTGGCGCACCGCTTCACGGAAGCCTCCGCGCCGTAGGATCGCCCGCAACGGTTCCTGCCGGAGGCGTTCGCGTCGCGTTTACCGCATCGGGCCCGATGCGCGGGCCGTTGCCCGAACTTCCGACAGCGAGCATCGACGGCAAGATCGCGCTCGTCGGCACCGCCGAATACGATGCCGCGGGCGCGCTCGTGCGCCTGCGCAGCCGCCTGCGTATTACCGGTCTCCTCGCCGCCTCCGGGCAGAGCGGCCCGATCGAAATCCTCTTCGTACGGCGTTTCGCACCGGATTGCGCGCCGGCCGCAGCACCCGCCGCATCACCGTCAGCGACGCCCTCGCCCTGAACGACTTCAGCTGACGCCGCCCCTAGTGTCCTGAGCTACACCCTCGGGTCGGTGTGGCGCCGTGCG
>DAIDJI010001299.1 GCA_027451455.1 Planctomycetales bacterium
GGTGCGCGTGCCCGTCGTCAACGGCCACGCGGAGGCGGTGCACGTGCAGTTCGCGCGGCCGATGCGCGCGCAGGAGGCCAAGAACCTGCTTCGCGGCGCATCCGGCGTCGTGCTCGTCGACGAGCCGTACGCGCCCGGCAAGCACCCGCAGCCGGCGCTCGCCTCGGGCACCGACGCCGTCTACGTCGGCCGCGTTCGCGACGACCTGGCGGTGCCCGGTGCGATCGACCTCTTCGTCGTCAGCGACAACCTGCGAAAGGGTGCGGCGACGAACGCGGTGCAGATCGCCGAACGGCTCTGATCCAGCCGCTTCACGCTCCAATTAAGCGCGGGCAGCGTCAGGACGCGATCTCGCGCACGCCCTCGACGAGGCGGTCGATCTCCTCGGTGGTGTTGAACGCGTGGGGGCTCGCGCGCACGGTGCCGTCGAGGTGCGCGCGGGCGTGGAGCACGTGCGTGCAATGGAAGCCGCCGGACACGCAGACGCCGAACATGTCGCAGAGCGCGCGCGCGACGTTCTCCTGCGTCATGCCGGGGGCGTCGACGACGAAGGTGGCGAGCGCGATGCGCCG
>DAIDJI010001300.1 GCA_027451455.1 Planctomycetales bacterium
CCCCACCGAATCCGGCCGCCACGATCGGATTGTAGGGAGCCGCCGCGATCCGCTCCGTATAGGTCCGTCAATCGTCCGGATGCGGGCGGGCGCCGCCCGGGAGGACACCGACCGGAGGACCTGACGGGTCATCGATCGCGAGGCGAGGGCGACCAGGCTCCAGGATGTCGTGAGGCCGCGAGCGGGCTCGGAAGGGTCGCCGGTCGATCCGACCGAGTGTTGCGACGTCGCCGGCTCTCGTCCCGATGATCGTGCGGCCCGCCTCGGCAGAAGTCGCCCCGGATCGGTCCCGGCGAATGCCGGAGTTCCTGCCGCGGCGGTGGTGGTGTACGATGGCCTGATCCGAATCGAGGGACGCACCGCCACCGGACGAGCGACCGTGACGGCTCTGCACCTGAACGGCCCGGCGCTCGTCAACCCGCGCCTCGCCCTGCGCACGGTCGGGGCGCATCCGCCCGGGGACCGGTGAAGCGGTCGCGAAGGCCGGGAGCCGTCCAGACCGGACACCCGGCGGACCCGCTCGACGAGGGAAGAGGGCCGGGACGGATTCTACAGGCCTGCATCTCCCCT
>DAIDJI010001301.1 GCA_027451455.1 Planctomycetales bacterium
CGAGGCGGCGGCGGCGTTCGCGCCCCCGGCCGTGCCCCACGTCGTGATCCAGCCGAGCTTCCAGGTCTTCGCCTTCCCGCCGACCGGCGAGGCCGACCTCTTCCGGCTCGACCAGATCGCCGAGCGGGTGCGGGCCGAGCAGGCGATCGAGTACGAGCTGACGCCGGAGGCGCTCTACCGGGCCCAGCAGGGGGGCCAGGAGCTCGACGAGATCGTGGGCTTCCTGGAGCGGGTCGGCGCGGTCCCGCTGCCGCAGAACGTGCGGCGCTCGCTGGAGGAGTGGGGGGCGCGGCACCAGCGGATCACGGTGCGGCGCGGCGTGGCGCTGCTGCAGGCGGTCGACGGCGCGGTGCTCGACGCGCTGCTGGCCGACCTCGGCGTCTCGTCGATGCAGCTCGACGATCCTACGCGCGGGCTTTCCTTCAAGAGCGACGGCCCCCTCGACATGCGGCTGGACCGCTCGCGCGGCCCGACCGCCGCCCAATGGCTGGCGGCCGCAAGCCGGCCTAAGCTCGCCCGCGCCTTGCGCGACTACGGCGACGAGCCCGACGCCGACAAGATCGCCGAAGC
>DAIDJI010001302.1 GCA_027451455.1 Planctomycetales bacterium
CAGCGTTCCACCAAGTTGAGCCAACTGGCCGAAGTCGGCGTGAAGTGAACGTGGAAGCGTGGGCGCATGGCCAGCCAGTTCCGAATGAACCTGGTCTTGTGGGCGCCATAGTTGTCCAGGATGAGGTGAACGTCCAGTTCCGCGGGCCCGTTGTTCTCGATGGTGTCGAGGAAGTTGCGCCACTCCAGGGAACGGTGACGCTGCTGGTTCTGGCCGATGATCCTGGCGTCCAGCGCGGCGAACAGGCTGGTGGCGCCGTGGCGCGTGGAGTCGTGTGTGCGGCGTACGAGCCGGCCGGGACGCATGGGCAGCAACGACGCGGTCCGGTCCAGCGCCTGAATCTGGCTCTTCTCATCGACGCACAGCACCAGCGCGCCGGCCGGCGGGTCCATGTACAGGCCGACGATGTCGCGGACCTTCTCGATGAACTGCGGGTCAGTGCTCAGCTTCCAGGTCTCGATCAGGTGCGGCTTGAGGCCGAACGCGCGCCAGATCCGCGACACCGCCGTCTGGGACATGCCCGTCGCCCTGGCTATCGACCGGGTCGACCAGTGCGTGTCCTCGCCGGG
>DAIDJI010001303.1 GCA_027451455.1 Planctomycetales bacterium
GAGGGCGCCGTCCGCGCTGCGCATCGGCTGGGCGCCGCCCGCGAGGTCGATGATCGAGAGGCGGCGGTGACCGAGGGCGATGGGGCCCTCCGTGTAAAAGCCCTCGCCGTCCGGCCCGCGGTGGACGAGCGCGGCGGTCATGCTGCGCACGAGGGCCTCGTCGGCGCGGGGGAAGGCGAGCTGGCCGGCGATGCCGCACATGGGGGCCAGTATGCCCGCGGGGAAGGCGGGCTGTCGAAAGAGATTCCTCGCTTCGCTCGGAAGGACGCCGCTCGGGAGCCCGCGCCCACGCTCGCCAGCACCCCGAGCGATGGCAGGGGTCCCTCGCGGGCCCGGCGTCAGTCGGCGCTCTCGAGGCCGTACTTCTCGATCTTGAGCAGCAGGTTCGAGCGGGAGACGCCCAGCTCGCGGGCGAGCGCGGGCAGCCCGACGAGCGGCGTCTCCCGCCAGCCGGGGAGCGTGCGGTGGAAGCTCTCGACGTCTCCCGGCGCGGGGCCCCAGGGCGGCGCCGCGGCGTCGGAGCGAAAGCGGTTCTCGTCGTAGCGCGACGGCTTCATTCAGATCGCTTC
>DAIDJI010001304.1 GCA_027451455.1 Planctomycetales bacterium
GCCCTCGTCGAGGACCGTCTTGCGGAAATGGCCGTGGCCGTCGCCGTAGAGGATCCAGGCGGTGGCGTTCGGGTTGTCGATGCCGGGTTTGGCGGTCCAGCGGCCCATTTCCGCGGCGAAGATGTCGAGGTTGCCATCGCCGTCGATATCGCCTACATCGAGCGTATGGCCGTGGATCATGTCGCGGCCGAGCAGATTGCGGCCTTTCCAGGAGGAGGAATCGGCCGGGTCTCCCATGCACTCGTAGAACATCAGGGGACCGGAGCCATCGCCCGGGGCGATGACGACCTGGGCGTACCTGCCGGGTTTGAACTTGCCCGCTTTGATGCGGCCCCCGATGTCGGCGATCTTGATGGGTTTGAAATTGCCGGCGCCTTGATATTTGAACCAATAGTTGCCTGCGAGCAGATCCAGGCGGCCGTCGCCGTCGACGTCGAAAGCGTCCAGGCCTTCGGCGTACTTCGCGGCATTCTGCCCGCCTTCGCCGGCCTGCCCGGAGAAGACGACGTGTAACGGCCACGGTCCGGAATGCCTTGGATCTGGGGGAATTTCGGCGAGGAACAGCG
>DAIDJI010001305.1 GCA_027451455.1 Planctomycetales bacterium
GGACCGCTTGTGCTTCTCGGCACGGTGGCCTTTGCCTTCCAGATCTATTGCGATTTTTCCGGGTATTCGGATATCGCGATCGGGATTTCACGCCTGCTCGGCTTTCACCTTACACTCAACTTCAACCTGCCGTATTTCGCCAGCGACCTGCGCGATTTCTGGCGGCGCTGGCATATCAGCCTCTCGACCTGGCTGCGGGATTATCTCTACTTCAGCCTGGGTGGGAGCCGGCGGTCGCGTGGACGAACCTACCTCAACCTCGGGGTCACCATGCTCCTGGGCGGACTCTGGCATGGGGCATCGCTGACGTTTGTGCTCTGGGGAGCCTGGCACGGGATAGGTCTTATCGTTCATCGCGGCTGGAAGGAGTGGTCAGAGGGCGGGGTGAAACTGCCGCGCTGGTTTGGCTGGGCGCTGACGCAGGGATTCGTGCTTTATGGATGGCTGCTGTTCCGGGCCGGCTCCCTGGACCAGGTCCTGGAGTTTACCCGGGCGCTGGCGAATCCCGGATTACCGCGATGGTGGGGGACCTACCTGCTGAATCTCCTGGTGCTGACGGCGCCGCT
>DAIDJI010001306.1 GCA_027451455.1 Planctomycetales bacterium
CTGGTCTATGCCATCGGCGTGCTGGCGATCCTGCATTTCGTCTGGCAGGTGAAGTTCGGCCGGACCATCGCCGTGCGCGAGCCGGTGGTCTACGCGGCGATCCTGGTCGCCCTGCTGCTGGCGCGCTGGCGGCCCAAACGCGCGGCGCTCAGCGCGCGGCCAGCACCAGCGCGATCGCCAGACCCGCCGCGATCGTCGGCCAGTCGAGATTCGCCAGCGTCCGGCCGATCTCCCGCCGCACGTCGACCGGCAGCACCTGGAGCACCAGGACCGGCACGAGCACGACCGCGAAGATCGCCAGGTTCATGTTCTGCGCCGCCTGCCGGACCGTCGGCGAGCGCAGCGCGACGAGCGACCCGGTGTTCGGCGCGAGCGAGCACAGCAGCGACCCAAGGCTGAACCCGGCAAGGCCGATGAGGAACAGCCGCTTCCTGCCGAGGCGGTCGGCGGTGGACCCGGTCAGCATCAGCAGCGACGCGACAACGAGCAGGTAGGCGTCGGACACCCACTGCAGCCCGGCGATGGAGGCGTGCAGGTCTTTTTGCAGCGTCGGCAGCGCGACGTT
>DAIDJI010001307.1 GCA_027451455.1 Planctomycetales bacterium
CACGCTCTCCTCGACGGCCATGGTCGTGGTGGCCGCGATCGGCATCTTCACCGCGCTCCTGGCAGCCACCATCGCGCTGACGCAGACCGACATCAAGCGGGTGCTCGCCTACTCCACCCTCAGCCAGCTCGGCTACATGTTCGCGGCGCTCGGCGTGGGGGCGTACACGGCGGCGGTCTTCCACCTGCTCGCCCAGGGCTTCACGAAGGGCTTGCTGTTCCTCGACTCGGGCTCCGTGATCCACGGCGTCCACGACGAGCAGGACATGAACGGGACGGGCGGGCTGTGGCGGAAGATGCCCATCACGCATGCGACCATGCTGGTCGGCGCGCTGGCCATAGCGGGCCTGCCGCCGCTGGTCCCGTTCTTCAGCAAGGACGAGATCCTGGGCGCAAGCTTCCGGAACGGTTTCTATGCGGTCTGGGTCGTCGGCGTGCTGGTCGCGGGCATGACCGCCTTCTACATGTTCCGGCTCATGGGCAAGACGTTCTACGGCCCGAGCCACGTCCCGGAGGGCGTCCACCCGCACGAGTCGCCCCCCACGATGTGGGTCCCGCTGGTCCT
>DAIDJI010001308.1 GCA_027451455.1 Planctomycetales bacterium
CATACGGAATCAAAGCTCATCAGAAGGCGTCGGTGACACCGCGCGCTTCGTCGGCAACTTTGCTTTACGGCGTTCGCAATGCGTCGCTCGCGGCGGGTGTCTCCGACTTCGAGCGAGCTGGAATCCCGGTCGAACTGGCGACCGACGATGGATCGGCCGGGCATCGTGGCTTCGTGACCGACCTTTTGGCTCAACGCCTGGAGCGCGGAGAGCGCCCCGCGAAAGTTGTTGGCTGTGGACCGCCCCCGATGCTGGCTGTACTTTCCAGGCTCGTGGAGCGGTTTAAGATTCCGTGCGATCTTTCACTTGAAAACCACATGGCCTGCGGCTTCGGCGCCTGTTTTAGCTGCGTCGCCCCAATCCGCCAACCAGACGGCTCGGCGGATTTACGGCGGGTCTGCGTGGAAGGCCCCATCTTCCCGGCGTCTCGGGTTGTGTGGCCGACGGGTGGTCCCGCAGTCCACTGAGCGAGTGCCTGCGAATTTGTTTTCCGATCTCAGAGCGAGCGTGGATTGGTGGGATTCGGATTTTTACGCTTGTCCCGTAGGGAAATTTGAGAAT
>DAIDJI010001309.1 GCA_027451455.1 Planctomycetales bacterium
GGTGTAGTTCGTGCCGCCCGGGTTCTTCGTGACGCTCGTGATGGGGTAGCCGACGTGGGCATTCGGCGGGAGGGCGGTCGTGATGCCGCTGTACGGCGAGGCACCGTCGATCCAGCGCCAGTGCGCAACGTCCTGTTGCTTGCAGCTTCCGCCGTTCGCCTGGATAAACGCCAGGCCCGCGGCCGTGGACGTCGGAAAACTGGTGGGGGTCAGCCCGCCGGGCGAGTTGGTCCCGCCAGGAGAGCAGTGTCGCAGTTGAGGGACGTACGCCTTGCATTCGGCCGCGAAAAGGGTGTTGCTCGTGCCATCCGTGACGTTGGCGATGGTGCGCGAAAGGTTGATGGAGAACATGCTCCGCGTCTGGGTCGACCACGATCCTGACGCGCCCGGGGGGCCACCCCAGATGAACCAGTCGCCCATGCACCAGCCGTAGTTCGTGGGGTAGAAGAAACCGTCACCAGGCGGTGGCGAGTCCCAGGACCCGATGGAGTAAATCTCACTCGGGCATGCAATCACGTTCAACTTCGTGCTCTTGACCGTGTCGTTGGCGGGGGCGACGT
>DAIDJI010001310.1 GCA_027451455.1 Planctomycetales bacterium
ACTGGTATTCGGACGGCGCGTAATCCTCCGGGCCGCTCGCCCACGCGCCCGAGCAGGTCGCGTGCGATCCCATCACGTAGGGCTCCGACGTGGTGAGTTCCGGATTGATCTCCTTCGGGTCGATGTTCTGCGAGGCCCAGACGATCGCCTGGCCGATCGTCATGCCGAGGAAGTTCTCCCAGCCGACCGTCTCCTTGTGCGGATCCTTGAACGCCTCCTTCGTGACCATGCGGATCGGGCCGCGGCCGGCCTTGACCTCCTCGAGCAGCGCGTGGTTGCGCAGGCAGGTCGGCACCGGATGGTGGTTCACGTAGTCGCCGACCATCTTCTCGATCGAGTCGCGCCAGAACGCCTCGTAGTCCTGGCCGTACGCGTTCTGCGTGTAGGTCTTGAGGTGCAGGAAGTACGCGCCGACGGGACCATAGCCGTCCTTGAACCGGGTCAGCACGATCCGGTTCTCCATCTGCGTCATCTTCGCGCCCGCGAGGATCGGCAGCGCATAGGCCGACGCGCTGCTCCAGGGCGCATACCAGGTCCGACCCATGCCTTCACCGACCGC
>DAIDJI010001311.1 GCA_027451455.1 Planctomycetales bacterium
GAAACCGAACCTGGACACTTGGTTATTGGGACAATCTCTCATCTTTACAGAGAAGAGATGCCGTGTTGATCGCACCGACCATTCCATATTCGCTTTTTCTTAAAATAAATTGACGTCTCTAATTGCCCCAAGCAAGGGCCGTTTGTGAATTCACAAAACGGGCCTTCTTTCAGACCGCACGCCTGGCGAAAGACCGGGAAACTGCCGAAAGTATTCGCTGTCACAAGCCAAGATAGCCCAGAGGCTTAGGATTCCAAATCCATGATTCACAAGGACTTATGGAAAAACCTGGAGCCGAACTACGGATCCGAAGGTTAGAGGTTCGAATCCTCTCGGGTGTACTTCCGACAGCAGACGACGCAACGCGTCCTGGCCTGTCTTTTTCCTTGGAAGACAAGGACTTACATCAGGCCGGCCAACCAGCGGATTCCCGTCAAGAACCGGCTCGCTCCGACACGCCACGTCCCCCGTCTGCTACCGAATCCGCTTTCGGGTTCTCCCCGATCGATCCCGACCTCACCACGATCATTGACGCCTGGTCCGATTTGCCAGAGGCGAT
>DAIDJI010001312.1 GCA_027451455.1 Planctomycetales bacterium
ACGCGGCTGGCGACCGCGCTGCTGGGCGACGCCATCGCGGCCAACCCGTTCATGCTCGGCTACGCCTGGCAGCACGGCTGGGTGCCGGTCAGCCGCGCCGCGATCGAGCGCGCGATCGAACTCAACGGCGCCGCGGTGGCGATGAACCAGCGCGCCTTCGCCTGGGGCCGTCTGGCGGCGTACGACCCCGCTGCGGTCGAGCGTGCAGCAAGCGGCGTGCTCCCCCTCCCCTCTCCCGGCCGGAGAGGAGTTGGAGGTGAGGGTCCGGCAGAACCGGAACGCGCTGCAGCAGGAACGGGGAGCACGATCGCGCGCGCCCTCGACGACCGTCGTGGTAATGCCTGCAACGCGAAGTACCGAACGCGGAGCCGTCGCTGCGCCGCTTTTGAGTTCGCGAAGCCCGCGTTCCAGGAGATCGAACGAACGCTCGATCTCGCGCACGCGCACCTCGCTGCGCGCAGCTACGTCGCCGGCGCTCGCGCGTTCTTCGGAAAACGTAAAGTTTCGATAGGCTCCGTACGGAGCGATCGCACGGACGTCGCTCTCGACCCCGGAGGC
>DAIDJI010001313.1 GCA_027451455.1 Planctomycetales bacterium
GATGCCATACCAAAAGGGTCTAGCCGCGAAGGCCGAAGCTGCCGAGCGAGTAGCGGCTGAATTCAGGAGTGAAGCTCTCGCATGAAAAAACCCCGGCGCGGCGTTGGAACACCGGCCGGGGCCGAAAGGAATCGCGCGACGTACACGCGAAAGGAGTGGCGGGTCAGGCCACAATACGGGAGGTTGGGATCGCACCAACGACCTCCAGGTTATGAGCCTGGCGAGCTGCTACTGCTCCACCCCCGCAAAAGTCGCGCCGCCCGCATGGCCACGGACGGCGCGTCCACAAGAGCAATCAGGGAGATTTTGCCAAATGGCAACAGATGTGTCAATGTCGGCGAATTACTTGTCGGTGGAATCCAGCGACGTGATGCTGGCGATGGCCTTGGGCCAGTCCTTTTGTATGTGCGGGCGCAGGATTTCCGAAAGATACTCCGCGATGCTGATTCCTTTGACCTCGGCGATCACCTTTGCCTTCACCACAAGGTCTCTGGCGATTTTTACCGAGCGATCATCCCTCTTGGGGCTGACGGGGCTTGTCATCGCAGGCCTCTCCAT
>DAIDJI010001314.1 GCA_027451455.1 Planctomycetales bacterium
CTGCTACTACGCCGAGCCCGGCGAGCACCGCATCCTTTCGTCGACCGGCGACCCGACCGACCAGGACGGTCACGCCGCGCTCACCGCCGTCGCCGGTCGCCGCTACTGGCTGCATCAGGACTTCGACAACGTCTTCGGCGTCATCGTCGACAAGCTGCAGTGGGTCGACGAGGCGCGCGCGCGCGACTGGCCCTACCTGAGCGACGTGCTCGAGAGCGCGTTGCGGGGTGTACCCGAGGCCGACCGCGGCGCGGCCGCGGCGCTCACCCAGGCCCTCGTGAAGTACGACCGCCTCCTCGGCTTCGCCCCCGGGTCGGCCTCTTCGGCCCCGCGCCTCGAGGCCCTGCTGGCGCTCGCGCTGCTGGCCGACCGCCGCGGCGACCGCGCCGCCGCCGCCGGCTTCCGCCGCCGCGCCCACCGCGCCGACCGGGGATAGATGGGAGAACAGAGTTCCACGCGGAGATGCAAAGACGAGTTTCACGCAGAGACGCAAAGGGCCGCGGAGACGCAGAGAAAGCGGCCTCACGCGGGTGCCGAACGTCCGCGACCGTTTTTAT
>DAIDJI010001315.1 GCA_027451455.1 Planctomycetales bacterium
CCGCATCGTGACCTCGACGGACGACGCCGGACGGGCCGTCGTCGAGGTCCGTGACACGGGCCCGGGCATCCCCGAGGACGTTCTGTCGCGCATCTTCGATCCGTTCTTCACGACGAAGCCCATCGGGGTGGGCACCGGGCTGGGCCTGTCCATCTGCCACGGCCTGGTCACCAGCATGGGCGGGCAGATCACCGCGGCCAACGGGCCGACACGCGGCGCCGTCTTCCGCGTCGCCCTGCCCGCGGCGAGCGCGCGCGACGAGGGCGCGTCCGCCGGGCGCGCCGGCGCGGTCGCCGCGTGCCTTCGCGGCGCCGCCGTCCTGGTGGTCGACGACGAGCGCGCCGTCGGGGTGAGCCTCGCCCGAGTGCTCCGCGGTCACGACGTGACGGTCGTGACGAGCGCGAAGGAGGCGCTCGATCGGATCCTCGCGGACGAGCACTTCGACGTCGTCCTGGCGGACCTGATGATGCCGGAGATGTCGGGCATGGACCTGTACGACGAGCTCGCGCGGCGGCGTCCGCGTCTGGCCGAGCGCATGGTGTTCGTCACGGGAGGG
>DAIDJI010001316.1:0-278 GCA_027451455.1 Planctomycetales bacterium
GTACCCCTCCCAAAACCCAAGCCGCCCTGCTTGAGGCCATGCAGGAGCATCGCGTAACCGCCGGCGAACACACTTACGACCTGCCTCAGCCGTTTTTTGTGCTGGCCACGCAAAATCCCATTGAACAGGAAGGGACCTATCCGCTGCCCGAAGCGCAACTCGACCGCTTCATGTTTCAAACTCTGGTGCACTACCCCACACCGCAGGAAGAAGTGCAGATTATGAAACAGGCCAGCAGCAACTACCGGCCGACGCTGCATCGCCTGCTCGATGGACCG
>DAIDJI010001316.1:288-556 GCA_027451455.1 Planctomycetales bacterium
CACCTGCAGCAGATTGTTCGGCGTGTGCCGGTAGCCGAGCATGTGTATTCGTACGCGCGCGACCTGGTTCGCGCCACTCGCCCCAACGAAAAAGACACACCCGCGTTTGTAAACGAACTGGTGCAATGGGGCGCCGGCCCGCGCGCCGGCATTTACCTAATTATGGCGGGCAAGGCCCGGGCCATTCTGCATGGCCGCGTGCACGTTACCACCGACGACATCGTGAACATGGCGCATCCGGTTCTGCGCCATCGCATTCTGACAACCT
>DAIDJI010001317.1 GCA_027451455.1 Planctomycetales bacterium
CTGGCCCTCCTCTCTCGGTTCCACGTCGAGGCCGCCTGCCGCGCCCTGGGCCATCAGTGGAGAGAGCGGGTCTACCTCCCCTGGATCACCCTGAGCCTCTTCCTCTCGCAGGTCCTCTCCGACGACCACTCCTGCGACGATGCCGTCGACCGCTTCCAGAAGTTCCGCCACGATCGCGGGCTCCCGCCGGTCTCGTCGGCGACCGCCAGTTACTGCGAGGCCCGCGACCGCCTGCCCGAGGGCGTCTTCTGGGACCTGGTCCGCCGCACCGGCCGAGCGATCCACGACAAGGCCGATCCCTCCTGGCTGTTTCATCGCCGCCCGGTCAAGATCATCGACGGCTCGACCGTCTCCATGCCCGACACGCCGCGCAACCAGGCGGAGTACCCTCAGCCGAGCAGCCAGGCCCCCGGGCTGGGCTTCCCGATCGCGCGGCTGCTGGTCGTCTTCAGCCTGGCGGTCGGCACCGTCCTCGATGCCGCGATGGGGCCCTATCAGGGGAAGCAGACCAGTGAGCTGGCGCTGCTGCGCATGGTCATCAACGAGTTCCGGCCG
>DAIDJI010001318.1 GCA_027451455.1 Planctomycetales bacterium
AGCGGCCGAGGTCCACGTATTCGTAGCCTTGTTCGCCGAACCAGAAGTTGGCGCTGAATCCCAATTTTTGTTGCACTCCCATCCATTCGCCGGTGAGTGAACCGGCGACGATGATGAGCAGACAGACGAACAGGAAGTTCACCCCTAAACGTTGGCCGCGCGGTTCGCGTCCGGCCACGGCGGGGGCCACGAACAAACCGGTCGCGAGCCACGCGGTGGCAATCCAGAAGATGCCGAGCTGAGTGTGCCAGGCGCGCGCGACGGCATAGGGCAGCCATTTGGCGAGCGGAATGCCGAAGAAACCGTCGCCTTCCACACCGTAATGCGCAGTAATGGCGCCGAGGCCGACCTGGACGGCAATGAGCGTGACAACGATCCAGAAATATTTCAGCGTAGCGCGCATGGACGGGGTCATCTTGATGGCGAGCAGGGGATCGCGTTCCGGAACGCTCGCCTCCTCGTCAGTGCCGTTTTTCTGGCGCGCGTGATACCAGACCATGGCCCCCACACCGGCCAGCAGGACGATGACGCTGACGATGGACCACAGGACCACG
>DAIDJI010001319.1 GCA_027451455.1 Planctomycetales bacterium
ATAGCCGGCAAGCGCGCTCACGCTGAAGGCGATGCCAAGCAGCGTCACCTGAAGCACGAGAAGGCGAGCCGACCGTCGCCCGACCTCCTCGCGTGTGGCCACGCGTGCCCAGATGTCGGCCTCGAGCCGGTCCAGCGGGTGGTCGGGCTCGCGGGCATCGAGAGCTCGGATGTCTTGCTCGATCATGCTGAAGTCTCCTCTATGGCGCGCAAAGGATAATACGCACGCGGCCCGCCCGACCCTCGCGGCGGATCGAATTATCGGGTTCTCGAGAGGGGTGGCGGGCTCTCGTGCGTATTACTACTCATGATCCCGATAAATGCCAAATCCATGCCGACTGCCTTCAGAATGCGGCGCCTGTGGCTGCTCGCCTTGGGGCTTCTCTCCGGCTGCGCCACTTTCCAGCCGCGGCCGATCTCTCCCGCCGGATCGCTCGCGGCCTACGAGAGCCGCTCGCTCGCCAATCCGGGGCTCGGGAAGTTCCTGGCGGCCAACCATGTCGCCTTGCCCGGTCGCGGTCAGCCCTGGGATCTCAAGGCATTGACCCTGGC
>DAIDJI010001320.1 GCA_027451455.1 Planctomycetales bacterium
CGGGCGGCAACCGGCCGCTCGTCGACCGCGGCACACAGGCGACGCCGGGCGGTCCGCCCCTCGTGCCCGGCTCGGGCCCCGCCATGTTCTACGCCATGGCCGGCTGGGCGGGCGTCTCCATCGACGGGCCGCGCGCGCTGCATGACGCCTATCGTGTCGACAAGGGAGGCCAGCCCACCTTCGACCGCGTGATGCGCGGCATTGAGACGCTGAAGCGGAACGGTGTCGAGTTCAACACCCTGACCACCGTCCACCGGGGCAACGCCGACTATCCGCTGGAGGTTTACCACTTTCTGAAAGAGAACGGGAGCGGCTTCCTGCAGTTCATTCCGATCGTCGAGCGCATCGCGCATCAGACCACGCCGGATGGCCTCCATCTCATCTCACCTGACTTTGGCGGAGAAGCGCGTGTAGCGCCATGGTCCGTGGAGCCGCGGCAGTTTGGCCGCTTCCTGTGTGCGATTTTCGATGAGTGGGTACGCCGCGATGTGGGCCGCATCTTTGTGCAGCTCTTCGATGTGAGCCTGGAAATGTGGACCGGGATGGAAGCC
>DAIDJI010001321.1 GCA_027451455.1 Planctomycetales bacterium
GGCGGATCTGCTCGGGCGCCACCCACCCCACCGTGCCGGCCCCCGAGTGCACGGCGACCTCCGGCGCGCGGGCGCCGTCCAGACGCGAGTCGTGGCGGTATTCGCGCAGCCAGGCCAGGCCGAGGTCGAGCACGTACGCGCGCGGGCCGCGTCCGCTCGACGCGAGGTCGAGCATGACGTTCGACGGCTTGAGGTCGCCGTGGATGACGCCGCGCGCGTGCGCGTGAGCCAGACCCGACAGCACCTGGTCGATCATCGACCACACGACGCTCCACGGCAGGTGGGTCGTGTGCATCCACTCGTGCACGCTTCGCCCCGGCAGGACGTCCATCACGAAGAACGGCGTCCCGTCGACCAGCTGACCGAAGTCGCGCGCGCGGACGATGGCGGGATGATCGAGCAGGGCGACGGCGCGCGCCTCCTGGTGAAACCACCAGCTCTCTTCGGGCCGGCTCTCGCCCTTCTCGGGCCCTCGCAGGCGCTTGAGGGCGACGCGATCGCCGGTGACGACGTCGCGGCACAGGTAGACGACGCCCATGCCGCCGCGGCC
>DAIDJI010001322.1 GCA_027451455.1 Planctomycetales bacterium
ATGCCGGTAGATTCTGTGATGGAGAGACGCTTCCCTCGACCCGCACCCGAGCGACCCGATGAGGCAATCATCAGAAGAGCGCGAACGAACCCAACCCTGCCATTCTGGCAGTTCGGCGCTTCGGCGCCGAAACTCGATCGGCGCCGAAAGCCGGGTCGATCGCCCCTGTCGCTCGCAAATCGGCGCGAACGAACCCAAATGGCGAGGCGGAAGCGCCGTAAATTAGGATGGCAGCGATTGCCAGGAATGGGGGACGACCTTCGATTCTGCCGGTCATCTGCTCCTGGCGAGTCATGCGACATGGCCGGATTCTGACCAGAAATCCTTCCTGGAAAATCCCGATGATCGAATGGTTGAAGGCGATTGTCCTGGGCGTGGTGCAGGGGATCACCGAGTTCCTCCCAATCTCGAGCGACGGCCACCTGCTCATCACCCAGAATCTGTTCGACTGGCTGACCGGCACCCAAAGCCGGGGCGCCGATAACCTGTTCTTCGATGTGATCCTCCACCTCGGAACGACGGCCGCCATCCTCGTCTACTACCGTCGATC
>DAIDJI010001323.1 GCA_027451455.1 Planctomycetales bacterium
CATACAGCAGATGTCCGGCCAGCAACTGGAACAGGCTCGCCTCGCCGGGGTCGATGCCGGCATGGTACAATTGGACTTGCGCCTGGGTCCAGGCGAGCATCCCGGCCCGCTCGAAAGCGGTCGCATCGCGGTGCCTGTCGGCGAGATCGAGTACCTCGACGCGGGTCGGTGCGACCATGGTCCAGAAGGCGATGCGCGTCATCCCGCCCGCGGCCACCCGCACCCGGCGGCGCAGCGCGAACACCGGATCGAGCACCGCGCCCACGCTGCCCGACAGCGGTCGCGACGCGTTCAGCGCCAGCGGCGCGCCGGCGGTGCCGCCACGGCCGAGAAAGCGCGCGCGGTCGGTTTCGATCTCCTGCGGACCGATCGCCTCGCCATCGACCACCGCGAGGTGGGCGGCCCAGATTTCCGCCTCCTCCGGCGCCCGCCGCCGCCGGCTTGCCAGGATCACGCCGGTCTCGGCGAGAGACTCCGTCACGACGAACAGCTTGGCGAAGGCCGGATGCGCCACATCGGCCGCCTGCGGGCCAAGCACGAGTTCGGCGT
>DAIDJI010001324.1:0-296 GCA_027451455.1 Planctomycetales bacterium
TCTGACTCACTCAGCTCCTCCATTGCCGCGGCGCCCCCGCCGGAGGCCGCCTGGTAGGTGGCGAGAATCATCCGCCGGATGGGGTTGTGCCGATGCACCGGCCAGAGCGGGGTAATCGCGATGATCGTCGAGCAGTTGGGATTGGCGATGATGCCACCATGTCCCTTGAGTGCCTGCGGGTTGATCTCCGGCACGATCAGCGGCACGGCCGGATCACGCCGAAATGCCGAGGAGTTGTCGACGACCACGGCTCCGGCGGCGACGGCGAGCGGAGCGAACTGCTTGGAGATCGCCTT
>DAIDJI010001324.1:306-548 GCA_027451455.1 Planctomycetales bacterium
CCGCCGAGCGCGCCGAAGCGAGCAGGCGCAGGGCTGCGAGGGGAAAGTTGCGCCGCTCAAGACAGCGGATCAACTCAACGCCAACGGCCCCGGTAGCGCCGACGATGGCAACCACCGGCAGGGCGCCGGCCGAACGTCCAGATGGCATGTGCTAGCTCCGAATTTCAGGCTATGAAAAAAACGAAGGCCCCGACGGGGGTTCCGGCGGGGCCTCTGGTGTCTTCGGGACGTCCCGGCGCGCT
>DAIDJI010001325.1 GCA_027451455.1 Planctomycetales bacterium
CCGTAGCGCTCGGGGTCCTGGACCGTGTAGCCGAACACGGTCGCGCCGCGATCGCGCGCAGCCGCCGTGTGCAGCACGCCGGAGAGGTTCGCGCCGTAGAAAATGTTGTCGCCGAGGATCAGCGCCGACGACGCGCCCGCAAGGAAGTCCTCCGCGATCAGCAGCGCCTGCGCGATCCCGTTCGGTTCCGCCTGCACCGCGTACCGGAACGACACGCCCCAGCCCGCGCCGTCGCCGAGCAGGTCCCGGAACGCGGTCTGGTCGCGCGGCGTCGTGATGATCAGGAAGTCCCGGATCCCGGCGACCATCAAGGTCGCGAGCGGATAATAGATCATCGGCTTGTCGTAGACCGGCAGGAGCTGTTTGCTCTGTGACAGGGTGACCGGGTGCAGCCGGGTGCCCGCGCCGCCGGCGAGCACGATGCCCTTGCGTGCTGTCGTCAAGATCCGCTCCGTGGTCGAGTGCGAGCGCGGATTATAGAGGATCGGGTCGATGCCGGACTTGTCGGCGGCCCGCCCCTGCCGTAAAAGTTCGCCGGTGACACCG
>DAIDJI010001326.1 GCA_027451455.1 Planctomycetales bacterium
CGGCTGGGCTGGGTGGTTTTCTCGGGTCGTCTGGCGGGAGCGGCCGAATACCTCTCGGCCATGGAGCTGCTCTCATCGCTGCGTCTGTGCAGCAACGTTCCGGCGCAGTGGGCCGTTCAGACCGCGCTGGGTGGCTATCAGAGCATCCGCGAGATCGTCAGTCCGGGTGGCCGTCTGTACGAATCGCGGCGCGCCATCCTCGAGCACTCCCTCGCCGCGAGCCGCGCGCTGATCGTCGCGGATCTGCAGGCGGCGATCGAGGTGGCCAACGCCTACGCCGCCGAGCACCTGATCCTCCAGGTCGCCGAGCCGCGCGCGCTGCTCGACGCCCTCCTCGCGGTGGAGGCCGCGCTCGGCCGCACGCGTGGGCTCCGCTGGGGCCCCCGCACGGTCGATCTCGACCTGCTCCTCTTCGAGGAGCGAACCGTCGAGGCGCCCGGTCTGCGCCTGCCGCACCCCGGCCTCGCCGGCCGCGCCTTCGTCCTCGTGCCGCTCGCGGAGATCGCCCCGGACGCCCGCCACGCCGGGCTCGGCCGCACGGTCGCA
>DAIDJI010001327.1 GCA_027451455.1 Planctomycetales bacterium
GCTCTTCGACTTCGCCCCGGTCGGCTACGTGGTGCTCGACCCCGGTGGGACCATCCGCGAGGCGAACCTCGAGATGGCCCGCATGCTCCGGCTGTCGCGCCAGGATCTCATCGGCCGGCGGTTCGCGCTGTTCGTCGATCCCGGGCAGCGCGCGCCGCTGGCGGAGTTTCTCGGGAGAGTGCTCGCGGAGGGAGGTGAGGGGCAGGCGAGCGCAACGATGGAAATGGACCTGCCGCTGGAATCGAGTGGCGCGCTCCAGGTGCGCCTCATCGCCTCGGCCCGCACCGCCGCGAAGCCCGGGGTGCTCCTCGCCGTCCACGACGTCACCGCGCGCAGGCGCGCCGAGACCGCGCTCCGCGAGGAGAGCAGCCGCAAGGACGACTTCATGGCCGCCCTCTCGCACGAGCTGCGCAACCCGCTCTCGCCCATCCGCGCGAGCCTGTCGGTGATCGACCGCGTCGAGCCCGGCGGGGAAGACGCGCGCAAGGCGTTGGCGATCGTCCACAGGCAGGTCGACCACCTGGTCCACATCGTCGATGACCTGC
>DAIDJI010001328.1 GCA_027451455.1 Planctomycetales bacterium
AGGTACAGCGCGGTGATGCCGAGATCGACGAGGTCGTCGAGGTGCTCAGCGATCCCGAGCAGGTCCCCGCCCTTGAAGCCGAACGGGGTGGGCGGCCCGGACCATGGTTCGAGCGGTCCCGGCTTCGGCACGCGCGGGCTCGCGGCGAAGCGGTCCGGGAAGATCTGGTAGAAGACGGCGTCCCGGACCCAGGCAGGGGTGTCGACGGTCATCCGGCCGTCGATGCTATCGCGTCGGACCGCCATCCGACGCTGTAGCCCCTATCCCTTGACGCCGCCGATCGTCAGGCCGGAGACGATGTACTTCTGCAGGTACAGGTAGACGACGGACACCGGCAGCGCCACGAGGATCGAGTACGCCGCGAACTGCGACCACGGGGTCGTGCCCGAGTACTGGCCCACCATCCCGTTGAGCGTCATCGCGAGGGTCCAGCTCTGCACGTTCCCGGTCAGGAACATCCAGGAGAAGTAGAACTCGGTCCAGCCGGCGATGAACCCGAAGAAGGCCGTCACCGCGATGACCGGGGTGGAGAGCGGCAGGATCA
>DAIDJI010001329.1 GCA_027451455.1 Planctomycetales bacterium
AGCGCGAACGGCTGGCCGAGCAGTCCCACCCGCCACTGGCGGTAGAACACCGGCGCGCTCCAGCCCTCCTCGAACTTGATGGCGAGCGCGGTGAGGAGCATGACGGGCGAAGCCAGCGTGAGCACCACGACGCCGCCCGAGAAATCGAGCAGCCGGCCCGTGAGCCGGCGGATCGGGTCACGCCGGAACCCGTCCCCGAAGATCATCCAGGCGGGATTCAAGATGTCGATGCGCACCCGGCCGGTCTCGCGCTCGAGGAAGCTCAGCTGCTCGGTGACGTCCACGCCCGCGAGGCGACACTGCAGGAGCTCGGCGATCGGGAAGCCCCGCCGCCGGTCGTCCATCGCCACCACCACCTCGCTCACGTCCAGGCGCGCGCAGAGGCGCACCAGGCCCTCGGCCGGATCGAGCAGGCCCGCAGCGATCATCGCGGAAAAGTCCGGCGCGCCTGCGAGACGGGCGCCCAGCCAGCGCAGCAGGTCCAGCGTGCGCAGTCCGCCGGGGCCATCCTTCAGATCGGGCTCGAGGTTCTGCACCGTGTCGC
>DAIDJI010001330.1 GCA_027451455.1 Planctomycetales bacterium
CGCCTCCATGTTCTGTGTCGGCCCTAGCCGACGACCGCGTGCGGGCACCGCGGCGATGCCGGACGACTGCGCGAGCAAGCCGCGGAGTCGCGCACCCCGTGTTGCCCCTCGACGGTTCGTCGGCCGGCGACGCGGCCTCTCGTTCGAACCGCCCAGGGCGGTCGCTCGAAAGCGCAGCGCGTTGCTTCCGACGCAGCCCGCCCTTGCCGAGAGATGCGTCCTTCCGATTCGCGGTCGCCCGGCCGTGCCTCGGCCGCCTGGCCTTTCGACTCGACCGTATGCGGCTTTGCCTCGGCCCGGCAGCCTCTCGTTTCGAGCGCAGACGGCTCTCGCTCGTCCACGCGCGGCCGTCCTTCCATCGCGCACGATCGCCGCTCATCCGTCGGCGGACGTCCTTCGTTCGTGCACGGCTTTCGTTCATCGGCGCGCGGGCGAGCTTCGTCCGTGCACCGCTCTGGCTTTCCCGCGCGCCGGCGGGCCTCGTCCGCGCACCGTCCTGGCTCTCCCGCGCGCGGGCGTGCTTCGTCCGTGCACCGCTCTGGC
>DAIDJI010001331.1 GCA_027451455.1 Planctomycetales bacterium
GAGCTCACCGCACACCGGACGCTCGCGTTGCGCGAAGCCTTGGGGAACGACTGGGACACGGCGTTCCTGGCCGTGCTCCACGCGTTTTGCCTCCGCCTGTTCTATCGCTCCGCTGCCGATACGTGCCTGGAGATCGAGGCCAAGAGCGCCGGGTTCGGGACCCAGGCCCCAGGACTGAACGACACCGCATCCGCCAGGGCCATCGACGTGCGGCACGAGGCGTGGGTGAAGCAATTGCCGGCGACGTCCGGAGAACTCTGGGGCACGCTCGTCGGCTTCGACACCGACACGCGCGCGGCGCTGTTCGCGCAGAAGCCGCTCAAGGGAGCCGGGCTCCGCATCCTGACCGAGTCGATCTCGTCGCCGACGCTCGCCGACCAGATCCGCGGGCTGCTCCGCGACTACCCGGCGGCGAAGTGGCACGTCTGGGATCCGGCGAGCCGCGCCAACGCGTACGCCGGCGCGAAGCTCGCGTTCGGCGACTCCGTCGACGCGCAATACAAGGTCGATCAGGCCGACGTCATCCTGGCGCTCGACGCCGAC
>DAIDJI010001332.1 GCA_027451455.1 Planctomycetales bacterium
TGCCGTAGGGTTTGAACGTGCGGGGGCTGGCCAGCACGGCGGCATTCGGCTTAGTGAACGCGAGCCGCAGATTCTTGGTCATTTCGGCCGGCAGCGGCTTGCCGTTCCACTTTTGGAGCGCGGGCTTGGGATCGAAGAGGTCGAGCTGGCTGGGCCCGCCTTCCATGAACATGAAGATGACGTTTTTGGCCTTGGCGGGGAAATGCGGCTTCTTCGGCGCGAGTGGATTCATATCCGGCACGGATCCGCCGGGCGTCGCCCCGAGGCCTTCCTGCTCTAATAATTGCGCCAGGGCGATAATGCCGATGCCGCCCGCGCATTGCTGAAAGAAACTGCGCCGGCTGCAGATTCTGCAGAACTCTTCGCGATCCATCTTTATTCCCTCGTCATGAATTCGTCGAGGTTGAGCAGCACGCGGCTGACTTCCACCCACGCTGCCGCCTCGGTTTGCGGCACGCCCTGAATGCGATTGGGAAACAGCGCATCCACGTCCTTGGGGTTGCCATTGAGTTTCCCGAGCGTTTGGTCGAAGTAGGTGCTCA
>DAIDJI010001333.1 GCA_027451455.1 Planctomycetales bacterium
AACCCGAAGTCGACCAGGATCTCCTTGCGGGTCCGGTCGTTCTTGTACATCCCGACGACCTGCGGGATCGTCATGTGGCTCTCGTCGACGACGAGGAGCCAGTCGGGCGGGAAGTAGTCGAGCAGCGTCCAGGGCCGCGAGCCCGCCGGCCGGCGCGCGAGGTGGCGCGAGTAGTTCTCGATCCCGGAGCAGAAGCCGAGCTCGCGCATCATCTCCAGGTCGAACGTCGTGCGCTGCCGCAGCCGGGCTGCCTCCAGCGCGCGGCCCTCGGCCTCCAGCTGGCCGCAGCGCTCCTCCATCTCGGCCTCGATGTCGACGACCGCCTCGCGGAGCTTCTCCACCGGCGTGACGTAATGCGAGGCCGGGTAGATCGAGATCTCCTTCCGCTCCGCGAGCATCTCGCCGGTCAGCGGGTCGATCTCCACGATCCGCTCGACCTCGTCGCCGAAGAACTGCACGCGCACGACGAAGTCGTCGTACGCGGGCTGCAGCTCGAGCGTGTCGCCCCGGACACGGAAGCGGGCGCGAGTCAGGGCCTGGT
>DAIDJI010001334.1 GCA_027451455.1 Planctomycetales bacterium
GGATCTGAACCGCTGCATCACCAGCCTGCAGCCGCTGCTGCGCGGGCTGACGACGAAGCTGACGGGCGTCCGTACCGAGCTGCGCCTCGATCCCGACACCCACCACGCGCTCACCGACGAGGCTTCGCTCGATCAGGCGCTGGTCAACCTGGCCGTCAACGCCCGCGACGCGATGCCCGGCGGCGGGGCGCTCACCATCTCGACACGCAACGTCGTGCTCGACACCGACGCCGTCCGGCGCGGCGCGCCCGGTCCCGGCGACTACGTGATGGTCGAGGTGTCCGACACCGGACACGGCATCCCGCCCGAGGTGCTGCCTCGCATCTTCGATCCGTTCTTCACGACGAAGCCCGTCGGCAAGGGCACCGGCCTCGGGCTCTCGACGGTGTTCGCGTTCGTCAGGAAGTGCGGCGGCTTCGTCGAGGTGTCGAGCGAGGTCGGCCGCGGTACGAGCTTCCGCCTGTACTTCCCGCGCGCCGATCCCATCCGAGCAGAGAAGCGCCCCTCCGCGCCGCTGCCGGCCCCGCAGGGGGCGGTGC
>DAIDJI010001335.1 GCA_027451455.1 Planctomycetales bacterium
ACCGCGGACGGGTCGTACATCGACCCGCGGGCGCTCACCGCGATCACCGAGATGGCGTTGGGCATCCCGTTGGCCGTGAGCCGGGTGCCGTCGATCGGGTCGACCGCGACGTCGCACTCCGGCCCGGTCCCGTCGCCCACATGCTCCCCGTTGAACAGCATCGGGGCGTGATCCTTCTCACCCTCGCCGATCACGACCCGGCCGTCCATCGACACGGTCCTGATCAGCGAGCGCATGGCCGTAACGGCCGCGCCGTCGGCCCCGTTCTTGTCGCCCCGGCCGACCCAGCGCCCGGCGGCGAGGGCCGCGGCCTCGGTAACGCGGGCAAGTTCGAGCGCGATGGCGCGGCCGATGCGCTTTGCACCGCCGGTGACGAGTGCGGTTTGGCCTAGGAGCGAGGGCACGGGTTTCAGGGGACAGGTTTCAGGTGACAGGGGTCAGGTTTCAGGTGACAGGTGTCAGGTGTCAGGGGTCTGAAACTGCATCTGGATTGTTGCTTGAGATCCGCCCCTGACAGCTGAAACCTGACCCTTGACACC
>DAIDJI010001336.1 GCA_027451455.1 Planctomycetales bacterium
CGTCGCTCAAGCACGAAAAGCGTGTGGTGGTGCCGCTGTATGAGGCGCATCATTACAACACGGGCTATCAGTGGGGCATGTCGGTGGACCTGACAAGCTGCATCGGCTGTTCAGCCTGTGTGGTGGCCTGTCAGGCTGAAAACAATATTCCCATCGTAGGCAAACATCAGGTGCTGATGGGCCGCGAAATGCAATGGATCCGCATAGACCGCTACTTCCGCGGCACCAGCGCTCATCAGCCTGAGTCGGTACATCAACCGGTGATGTGTATGCAGTGCGAAACGGCGCCGTGCGAGGCGGTATGCCCGGTGGGCGCTACGAGCACCTCGGCCGACGGCATCAACATGATGGCTTATAACCGCTGCATCGGCACGCGGTACTGCGC
Source organism: Planctomycetales bacterium (assembly GCA_027451455.1). GTDB lineage: Bacteria > Planctomycetota > Planctomycetia > Isosphaerales > Isosphaeraceae > JAKAUH01. The sequence continues at coordinate 386 of DAIDJI010001336.1, forward strand.
CAACAACTGCCCGTATAAGGTGCGGCGGTTTAACTATCTGGATTGGAACAGCGGCACGCTGAAAGATCAGTACCAGGTAAATCTGCTGCGGGCGCCCATGAACGATCTTACCGCCATGCAGAAGAACCCGCAGGTTTCGATTCGTATGCGCGG
>DAIDJI010001337.1 GCA_027451455.1 Planctomycetales bacterium
CTTGCGGGAAAGGGGGGCGCGAAGCGCCGGGCGAGGGTCTGGCCGCATGAGCCGCTTCGTCGCCCTGCTGCGCCGCGAGCTGCTGCTGGCCATCCGCCACGGCAGCGACACCGTCGCCGCCCTGCTGTTCTTCCTGCTCGCCGCCTCGCTGTTCCCGCTGGCGATCGGCCCGGCGCCGGAGACGCTGGGGCGGCTCGCGCCCGGCATCGTCTATGTCTGCGCGCTGCTTGCCGCGAGGGGCCTGCACTTCGACGCCACCACCTATGAGACCGACGCGACCTGGAGCTACGCGGACCTCGACGAGGCCGAGGAGGTGCTGGCGGAGTCGCTGCTGGTGACGGCACGGCCGGGTGCCCGCGCCCGGGTTCGGGAGTGGGCCGGGGCGACGCTGGTGGCGGAGGAGGGCCGGCTCGTGGCGCCCCACCATCGGATGCCGGTGGGCATCGCCACCCTGCGGCCGGCGGCCGCACCCCGGCGGGCCGTTCGATCCGCGTCGGCCGAGGCCAACGGCTGGCAGTCGTTCTGATCGCGCGGCGCG
>DAIDJI010001338.1:0-271 GCA_027451455.1 Planctomycetales bacterium
CTCAAGCCGCCCTGCTTGAGGCCATGCAGGAGCATCGCGTAACCGCCGGCGAACACACCTACGACCTGCCCCAGCCATTTTTTGTGCTCGCGACGCAAAACCCCATTGAACAGGAAGGGACGTATCCGCTGCCCGAGGCACAGCTCGACCGCTTTATGTTTCAAACGCTTGTGCACTACCCCACGCCGCAGGAAGAGGTGCAGATTATGAAGCAGGCCAGCAGCAATTACCGCCCCACGCTGCAGCGCCTGCTTGATGGGCCAAACATCAT
>DAIDJI010001338.1:281-536 GCA_027451455.1 Planctomycetales bacterium
AGCAAATTGTTCGGCGTGTGCCCGTAGCCGAGCATGTGTATGCGTACGCTCGCGATCTCGTTCGCGCCACCCGAGCCAACGAAAAAGACACCCCCGCGTTTGTTAACGAACTGGTGCAATGGGGCGCCGGCCCGCGCGCCGGCATTTACCTTATTATGGCGGGAAAGGCCCGGGCCATTCTGCATGGCCGCGTACACGTTACCACCGACGATATCGTGAATATGGCGCATCCCGTTCTCCGCCACCGCATTCTGA
>DAIDJI010001339.1 GCA_027451455.1 Planctomycetales bacterium
TGACCGCGAGCGGGGTGACCCCCGGGCCGTAGCTGGCGAAGTCGGACAGCGGCACCATGGTCTCGGCCGCGGTGCTGAGCGCGCTGCCGGTGGAGGCCGCCCCGCCGGAGCTTGCGATCTGGTTCAGGGCGTAGTTCGCCGCCGCGCCCGTGCGGGTGACGCCGGCGAACTGGAAGGCGCCGGCCGCCCCCATGGTCGACTCCAGACCCGAGAGCGCCCCGCCCGAGGTGCTCACGTACAGATCCTTCAGCGTCGCGGGGCTGTTCCAGAACTTCGGGTCGACCTCCATCACCACGTGGTACTGGTTCATGTCCTGGTAGATGGTCGAGACCAGCCGCTGCCCGAAGGCGTCATACAGGGTGTTGTCGATCTGCGAGAGGTTCAATCCGTAGCGCGCGGCGAGCTTGCGGTCGATGTGCAGCTTCACATCGAGGCCGGCGGCCTGCCGGTCGGAGTTCACGTCGCGCAGCTGCGGGTCCTTCTTCAGCGCCGCCTCGATCCTCGGCGCCCAGGTACTGAGGTCCTCGAGGCTGCCC
>DAIDJI010001340.1 GCA_027451455.1 Planctomycetales bacterium
GTGGAGCAAATCCTCATCGTCCTCTTACGCGCTTCTCACCGACCTCTCACGAAGTGGCTGGGGCCTCGCTGTCTAGACGCGCTGCAAACTGATCGTCGCGTCGATTCCGTGGCCCGGTGCCGCGCGAAGCTCGATCGTCCCGGCCGAGAGACGCACGAGCTGGTCGGCGATGGCGAGACCGAGACCCGAACCCTCCGCGCGGTTGTCCCGTCCACGCCAGAAGCGTTGCAGCGCGTGTTGGCGATCCTCGTCGCTCAAGCCCACGCCCGAATCGATCACGTGCAATTCGCCGACGGCACCGACGGCGCGCGTCTCCACGGAGATCTGTCCACCCGGCTCGGTCGCGTCGAAGGCATTGGAGAGCAGGTTGTCGACCACCTGTTCGATGACGCCGGTCATGGCGAGGACCTCCAGTGACGCGCTCGCCGAGGCGACCAGGGTGAGACCCCGCTCTTCAGCGAGGGGACGCCAAAAGGCGACGCGCGACTGTGCGACGAGTGCGAGATCAACGGGAACGAGCAGAGGCTCGCGAGACT
>DAIDJI010001341.1 GCA_027451455.1 Planctomycetales bacterium
TCATCGATTGGGTGGACTTGCCGAACAGGGCGTGGTCGCCCTTGCTGCGGATCAGTGCGAAATCCTGGTTGCCGCCGGTCTGCTCGTAGATGACGCCTGACAACTCTTTCTCGGTTTGGGTGAGCTTGTGGCGGGCGGCGACGCGCTCGGCTTCCAGCAGGCGCTGCTCGATCAGTTCGGCGCGGCGGGTCTGGATGGCGAAGTAAGTTTGCGCGAAAGCAATCGCCTCTTTCCTGGGATCGCCGTTCTGGGCGATCAGGTAGCAGGCGTAGCGGGTAAGCATCAGGTCGTCGATGACCTTTTCGGCGCCCTTGGGCATCGCGATCGTTTTGTTGACGTCAACAAAATGATCGGAAACCGCGTGGCCAGACAGCTCGCAGGCGGTCTTTGCCTTCGAGATGGCGGTGTTGTTGAAGTTGCGCCACTCCGCGTAGCCGAGCAGGTATTGCAGGTCGCGCGCAAGCCAGTATTCGACGCCCGTCTCGGTCTGCTGGGCGTGCGCCTCGAAGGTGGCGGTGAGCGACTGGATCAGTT
>DAIDJI010001342.1 GCA_027451455.1 Planctomycetales bacterium
GCTCGGCGGCGTCGAGGATCGTCAGCCGCGCCCTGGCCGCCCCGGCGAGGCGAAACGGCGGCACCGTGCTGCTGACCACGACGCTCTCGAACAGGCCGGCGGCGAAGAGGTCTTCGGCGCCGCCGGTGAACAGGCCGTGCGCCGCGGCGGCGTGGATTTCGGCGGCGCCGGCCTCGCGGCAGGCGCGGTCGAGGATCAGCGCATCCGACAGGCCGTGGCGCTCGATCACGTAACACGCCGGTGCGTCCGGCTTGAGCAGCTGCGCCGGCTCGGCGGGATCGATTTCGTGGGCATGGATCTCGTCGAGGTCGCGCCGGCCTATGACGTGAGCGAGATCACCGCCCTGGCCGGGGCGACGATGGTGTGGGAGTACCTGGCGCTGATCGGCGCGGCCGCGCGCGCGCCATGATCCCACCGGGATACCGACCCCCGCGATTGGCACCCCTGCCCGCCCGCCGGTGCGATTAAACACCGCCCCCGGCTGCTTATTTGCAGCGGCCGCCACGACGCATCGCACGTGCCGCGAGCCTCCAG
>DAIDJI010001343.1 GCA_027451455.1 Planctomycetales bacterium
CCTGGGCTGTTAAATTCGGCGCTCCGACCAGCAGCCATGCCGCTGTTCCGAGTGCCCCCAAAGCTACAAACCGAATTGAATTTTTCATAGGCAGCAATGTGACATGGCGCACCTTAAGCCAACGTGAAGCTGTTCATAGTTGATTCCTAATCGAGCTCGATCGATAATCCGCTCGTTCTAATTACTGGCCGAAACCTTGCAGAATTATGTCGAACGAGCCCGAACCCGGCTTCACCCTGATCGAATTGCTGGTCGTCATTGCGATAATTGCCATTCTCGCAGCGCTGCTGCTGCCTGCACTCTCGCGGGCCAGGAGCAGCGCTCAAGCGACCACCTGTTCCAACAATATCAAGCAATTGACCATTGGCTGGTTTGCCTACGCGGACGATAACGCAAGCCGACTGGTTAACAACTCGAGCATGGCCGACACTCGCACCCTTCGACAAAGCTGGGTTAACAACATCGAGGACTGGGGAGCCAGCCAGGAGAACACCAATCCCGCTTTCATCCTGAGCGGAAAGCTGGCCGCCTAC
>DAIDJI010001344.1 GCA_027451455.1 Planctomycetales bacterium
GGTTGCGTCGCTGGAGTCCTCATCTTCGTCGCCGTCTTCGGTGTTTCCGTTCGAGTCCGGCGATTTCAAGGTCCAAAGCCACATGGCAGTCAATCGGGCGTCGGCCTCAAAACCTGTTGCGTCTGCACCTTCGAAGACGAGAGCAAGAGCTTCCTTGGAAACCGCTGCCCAGACGTGCTCAAGATACTCCCCTAGAGCGACAGCGGCACCACTCGCCTTCTCCACGCGAGAATAGCGAGAGAATATCTCCAGGGCGGGACCCAGGCATGCAAAGATGGCATCTGCCCCAACCACGCCTTCATCTGCCAGACGCGGCATCCATTCGTGTATGCGGCGGGGCAACTCTTGTAACACTTCGCGCCAATCGCCGATTTCGTCAGCGCTCGATAATCCGTCGGATTGTTCACGGGGGCGGCACACGAGATGGACCGAAGAGCCTAATGCAGCAGAATTGCTTGCACGCGGGCGGACAGACCGCTCGGTGTCAATTGGCCAAGATGCCGTGACTATCCAACCTGCGCCAATAACTGAGG
>DAIDJI010001345.1 GCA_027451455.1 Planctomycetales bacterium
GTCCGCGCCGAGCACGACGAACACGCGCGTCGGGCGCGACGTCGTGTTGCGCAGCGCATGCTCGAGTCCCGGCGGCATCGACAGCACGTCGCCGGCCCCGAGCAGGCTCGCCTCGGCGGAGGATCGCACCTCGAGCGTGCCGTCCTGAAGCAGATAGGCGAACGGCTCGGCGCGGCGATGGGCCGGCACGTACGCGCCCGATTCCAGGGTCAGGAGGCGCAGGCTGAATCCGTGCCGTCCTGCGATTCCGGCCCGGTCGCTCGCCGATCCGGCGGTGGTGACGTCGGGACCGATCACGAACGCTTCAGCGACGCCGGTTGCGTCGAATGCCGAACGGATGTCCGCCTGCATCGCCCCGGCCGGACACACCCATCGCGCGGCCTGCGGCGCCGCCCTCGAGGAGCCCGTCGGCGGCTCCTCCGCTCGCAAGGTACGGAGGACCGGAATGCCACCGGAGTCGTCGATCCATTGGCCACTGCGGATCGCGAGGAGGTCGCCTTGCGGCGATACGGCGCATCCCGCGATCGCGAGAT
>DAIDJI010001346.1:0-236 GCA_027451455.1 Planctomycetales bacterium
GCATGTCCTATCAGGAGCAGAAGGCACGGGAAGGCGTTCCGCCGTCCGTGATCTTCACCTTCTCGCTCTTGTTCGTCTTCCTGATCCTGGCGGCCCTCTACGAAAGCTGGTCGCTGCCGCTCAGCGTTCTCTTGAGTACTCCGGTGGCTGTCTTCGGCGCCCTGGCTGCGCTTTGGCTGCGCCGGGTTGTGCTGAGCGCCTTCATGCCTGCGTACATGGTGCAAATTGAAAACGAT
>DAIDJI010001346.1:246-532 GCA_027451455.1 Planctomycetales bacterium
GGTGATGCTGATCGGTCTGGCCGCCAAAAATTCCATTCTGATCGTCGCCTTCGCGAAAGACGACTACGACCGCGGCATGCCCCTGGTCGACGCTGCGCTGAGCGCGGCCAGAATTCGCCTCCGGCCGCTCCTGATGACCTCGTTCGCCTTCATCCTCGGTTGCGTGCCCCTCTGGACCGCTTCCGGAGCGGGGGCCGTGGCGCGCCAGGTCATGGGCACGACGGTCATCGGAGGCATGGCCGCCGAAACCTTCATCGGTCGATTCTTCGTTCCGGCGATCTTCTGC
>DAIDJI010001347.1 GCA_027451455.1 Planctomycetales bacterium
GCAGATCGACGGTCGACCCGTCGGCCCGCGCGAAGCGCACGCCGCGCACGTGCTGGCGCTCGTCGAGCAGCGCCTCGACGGGCGACATGTGCTCGACGTAACGCACCCCCTCCTCGAGGCTCTTCATCACCTCCTCGTGGTTGAGGCGGTACGCGGGCGAGTCGGCGAGGCCCTTGCGGTAGACGAGCGTCACGCCGCCCCACGCGTCGAGCAGCTTCTGCACCCGCGGCTCGCGCCCCTCGGCCTCGGCGCGCTGCTTCTCGTCGCGCAGCGCGCGCGCGTGCTCGAGGTGGCGCTGGAGCGTCTCCCACTCCTCGTCGTCGAAGAGCTTTCGCACGTCCGACGGCGATTGCCCGCACTGCAGCAGCACCTCGTAGCGCTCGAGCTCCTTCTCGATCTGCACCTGATAGTAGGCGAGCAGCTCGGTCGCCGTGTCGATCGCCGTCAGGCCCCCGCCGATGACGATGGCCGGCAGGCTCACCTGCAGGTTGGCGATGCTCGTGTGCTTGTAGGCGCCCGACAGCTGCAGGGC
>DAIDJI010001348.1 GCA_027451455.1 Planctomycetales bacterium
ACGAAGGCCTCGCGAATCTCAGCCGCGAGTTGATCGGGGATATCGGACGGCTTCGGGACCCGAATCCGGCGTAAGTATTGCGCCTGGAAGCGAAGATAGCTGCCGCGCATCTTGGTTGCGTAGGACCAAATGAAGAAGAGCGCCACCTTCGAGCTGAGGAGGCCTCCCAAGACCGCCATGTCCCAGGAATCCGACGTGACGAAGTAGAGGTTGTGGTGCGGGTGATATTGGCCTTTGTCGAGGGCGACTTCGTTCGAGCCGGCGATATCGGGAATCAGGAGCTTCGGGACCTTCACCAAATCCGGGTAGACGCGATCGATCGTTCTGAACCAAGTATCGGGATTCTTTTGCGCGACGTGACGGCGCCTGATCTCTAGGCCGTTGGCCTCGATATGCTTCTGCAGGCGCGGATAGCCGGATAGCTTGAGCGTCTTTCCTGAGTCGTCGAACGTGTTGATTACGAAGCGATGGTTGTTCTTGATCTTGCCGCTCTCGATATCCGCGCGCATCACAAGGGGAACAAGCCGGTCTT
>DAIDJI010001349.1 GCA_027451455.1 Planctomycetales bacterium
CGTGGTGGCGACTGCGTCGCGTTCCGGGTTGAGGGTGACGGCGCCGATCGGCGCCCAGTTGCGGGTGCGGCCGGACCATCGTGAGGGATGGCGTTCGCGCGCCTGGGTGTAGAGCGCATGGCGCGCTGCCAGGAGCGCGTGATCGTCTCCGGCGTGGCGCTGAGCGGGTGCGACGTAGCGAATGCCGCTGTGGCGATGATCGACGTTGTACCAGTGCACGAAGCGGGTCGCCCAGATGCGGGCCGCGTCGAGGTCAGCAAAGCCCTGGGCCGGAAACTCGGGCCGGTACTTGGCGGTACGGAACAGCGCCTCGGCATAGGCGTTGTCATCGCTCACGCGCGGGCGCGAGTACGAGGGCTTCACGCCCAGCCAGTGGAGCATCGCCAGGACGGTCGTCGCCTTGAGGGTCGAGCCGTTGTCGCCGTGCAGGACCGGCTTGGTCTCCAGGCAGGCGATCCCTTCGGCCAGCGCGGTACGGCGCACCAGCTGCGCGGCATGGTCGGCGTGATCGGTGTCGTGCACCTCGGCGCC
>DAIDJI010001350.1 GCA_027451455.1 Planctomycetales bacterium
GTTGATGAGCGGGCCCATCAAGGTCCCATCCTCCCAGGGATCGCCGATGGGCAGCGTACGATAGGCCGCAACGAGGCGCTCGATGAACGGGTCGGCGATCGAGTCGTGGATCAACAAACGGCGCAAGCTCGTACAGCGCTGGCCGGCGGTCCCCACGGCGGCGAACAGGACGGCCCTGAGCGCGAGGTCCAGGTTGGCACTCGGGGCGATGATGATCGCGTTGTTCCCCCCCAATTCCAGAATCGACCTGCCCAACCGCTTGCCGACGACCTCGCCGACCCGCGCCCCGAGGCGGCAACTGCCCGTGGCCGAGATCAGGGGAAGGCGGCGGTCGTGGATCATCCGCTCACCGAGATCCACTCCGCCAATCGCGAGATTGAAGACCGCCGGACAGCCGTTCTCGGCCGCCACCCGGTTGACGATGTGCTGGACGGCAACGGCTGTAAGCGGCGTGGTCGGCGAGGGTTTCCAGATCATCGTATCGCCGCAGACTGCCGCGAGGGCCGCGTTCCAGGCCCAGACGGCCACAGG
>DAIDJI010001351.1 GCA_027451455.1 Planctomycetales bacterium
ATCGAGGTCGAGCGTGCCCTGCAGGGCGTCGAGGCGCCCCACGATCGTGCCGAACCAGAGCACATGGACGCCGAACTCGGCATGCGAATGCGCCGGCTCGACCGGCAGGGTCTCGGCGGCGAGCGGAAGGGGGTGTGCGGCGAGGACGGCGGCGAACAGCGCCACCGGCAGCGCCGACCTCATGGCGACCAGTAGGCGCTGACGCGGGCGCCGCCGGGCTCGAGCTGCGTGACGGCCAGGCGCGCGATCGCCGCCGCCGGCAGACCGCGCGGCTCGTCGCTGCGGCCTTCGGTGAGCAACGCCAGCAGGCGCTCGAGTCCGGGATTGTGTCCGACCAGCAGCACGCAGGCGGCGTCGGCATGCGCGTCGAGCAGATCGATCAGTTCGGCCGGCGTTGCCTCGTAGATCACCGGCTCGAGCTGCGACGCGACCCCGGACTGCGCGCCCAGCGCCAGCGCGGCGGTCTGCCGCGCGCGCAAGGCCGGCGAGCAAAGCACGCAATCCGGGCGGGCGCCGGCGGACGCCAGCCAG
>DAIDJI010001352.1 GCA_027451455.1 Planctomycetales bacterium
GATAACCCCCAGACGATGCATCATTGCGGCGTACTCGCCGCCGCATCGCCATGCATACGTGTAACGTAGGCGCGTAACGCATCGGCGACGCGCGCGTCGTGAAGCGCTATCATCCGCGCGGCAAAGAGCGCCGCGTTGACGGCTCCGCCGATCGCCATCGTCGCGACCGGTACGCCCGGCGGCATCTGCACGATCGAGAGGAGCGAATCGATCCCGCGCAACGCTTTCGACTGCACCGGCACGCCGATGACCGGAAGCAGGGTTTTTGCGGCGATCATCCCGGGTAAGTGGGCGGCCCCGCCGGCCCCGGCGATGATGGCGCGGAGCCCGCGGTCGGCAGCGGCGGCGGCGTAGGAAAACATTTCATCGGGCATGCGATGAGCGGAGAGCACCTGCATTTCGCAGGGGATATGCAGTGCGACGAGCGTATCGTGTGCGGGAAGCATCGTCTCCCAATCGGATCGACTCCCCATGACGATACCGACGAGCGGCGGCGGGCTATCCATATAGCGCAGGCGTTTCGCGCCGAAC
>DAIDJI010001353.1 GCA_027451455.1 Planctomycetales bacterium
CGGGCGCGACCACTGGCCGGTGGTCATGTCGATGTCGCTGGCCGGCGGCGGGTTGCGGCACGGCCAGGTGATCGGCGCGACCGAGGCCGACGGTGGCCACATCAAGGATCGACCCGTCACCCCAGGCGACCTGGCGGCGACGATCTACCGTCACATGGGCGTTCCGCTCGACGCCACCTACCTCGATCCGACCGGGCGACCCCGGTGGATCATCGAGGACGGCTCTCCCATCGCCGAATTGTTCTGACCCCCCAGTCCCCGATCGACAATCCCCTCACCCCGCGAAGGTGAAAACGACGCTTTACTACTGAATATCAGGCCACTGCCGGCCGGGATTCTCGTTTTTCCAGAGCCGATCATCGGATCGCCAAACTCGGGTTTTCCATTTTCCGCCGGTCTGTATACTGACGCCGCCTGGACGGCTTGCGACGCCTCGGGGCCGGATCAACGGCGTCGGATGGCCGGTCTTCACGTCATCAAGGGCTTCCCGGCCTATTCCATGGGAGGATTATATGAACAAAAGGCGTTCG
>DAIDJI010001354.1 GCA_027451455.1 Planctomycetales bacterium
TACACGTTCCACGCGATCTCGTACGTGGTCGACGTCTACCGCCGCGACGCCACTGCGCAGAAGAGCCCGGTCCACGCGGCGCTGTACCTCCTGCTCTTCCCGCAGCTCATCGCCGGCCCGATCATCCGCTACAAGCTGATCGCCGACCAGCTCGCCGAGCGGCAGGTGCGGCTCGCCGACTTCGCGGCCGGCGTCCACCGGTTCATCGTGGGCCTCGCCAAGAAGGTCCTCGTCGCGAACGTGGTCGCCGGACCGGCCGACCGGATCTTCGCGATGCCGACCGCGCAGCTGACGGCGGCGCACGCGTGGCTGGGGCTCGCCTGCTACACGCTCCAGATCTACTTCGACTTCTCCGGCTACTCCGACATGGCGATCGGCCTGGGCCGCATGTTCGGCTTCCGCTTCCCGGAGAACTTCCGCTATCCCTACGTCGCGGAGAGTATCCAGGACTTCTGGCGGCGGTGGCACATGACGCTGTCGAACTGGTTCCGCGACTACCTGTACGTGCCGCTCGGCGGGAATCGCGTGTC
>DAIDJI010001355.1 GCA_027451455.1 Planctomycetales bacterium
CCGGCCGCGAAGAGTACTCCTACCCCAGTATCATTCAGACGCGCAGCGGAGAAATTCTCGTGGCCTACACGTATCGCCGCCAAACCATCAAAGTGGTTTCGATCACGGAGCATTGGATCGAACAAGGCGGAACGGACGGCGAGTTCAAGGGGCAAAGCCAGATCGAGAAGTAATGGGATCCAAAGAAAGCTCTCCCGGCGCCGTATGAGGAGGTGACGCCGGGAGCTTGAAAGCGGCTGCGTCATTCGCGGAATTACTTTACATTCCTCCAGTCAATCACCACCTTGCCGGCGTTGCCGGAGCGCGCCGCCGCAAATGCCGCCTCGTATTCATGCCACTGGAAGCGGTGTGTAATGACGCCGGAGATATCGACTCCCGATTCCAGCATGACGGTCATCTTGTACCAGGTTTCATACATCTCGCGGCCGTAGATGCCCTTGATGGTGATCATGTTAAAGATCACCTGGCGCCAGTCCATCGGCATCTCTTTGGCGGGGATTCCGAGGATGGCGATCTTGCCGCCGTGACT
>DAIDJI010001356.1 GCA_027451455.1 Planctomycetales bacterium
GTTTTGCTCGAGCCGGGCGTAGCTCATCCCGGCGTGGACGGGGCTCAAGGCGCGGACTTCGTTCCAGACCGCCTCGGGTTGGGGCTGGCCCCAGTCGTGACCCATCTGGCGGGCGAGATCAAACAGGATCGTGACGTCGTCGCGCGCCCCGGCCGGAGGCTCGAGCGCCTTTCTCACGCGCTGAACCCTCCGCTCGCTGTTGGTGACGGTGCCCTCCGATTCGCACCAGCCGGCGGCGGCCGGGAAAACGACGTCGGCCATCGCGGCGGTCGCCGTGAGCACGATGTCTTGAACGATCAGGAAATCGAGCGCTTCGAGCCTGCGCCGCGTCTGGATCTGGTCGGCCTCGGACTGGAGCGGATTTTCGCCGATCACGTAGAGCGCCCTCAGCTCGCCGTGGTCCATCGCCTCGAACATCTCAGCCAGGTGCCAGCCCCGCTGCGGCGGGACCGGTACGCCCCAGCGCTGGTCGAACTTGGCCCGGAATGCGTCGATTTCCACGTGCTGGAACCCGGCGAGCCGGTCGGGA
>DAIDJI010001357.1 GCA_027451455.1 Planctomycetales bacterium
ACCGCCAGGTCTGTGTGTCATTTTGGTGCCGCGCCGAAGGCGCCGAAACTCTAGAGCCCAGGGCAACGCCCTGGGAAACGGACCACGAAAACGCCTCAGCCCTGCAAGGGCGTTACCCCCAGGCCACACCTTTATTCCAAATTCTCGTTCACCCCATGTTCAACATTGCGGTTGCGGGGGTCTTGCCCTTTCAGGGCGAAGATGGGTTTTGGGGGCCGTGTTCCCAGGGCGTTGCCCTGGGCTACAGAGTTCCAGCCCTTCGGGCTGGGGGGTCCGCGGGCGGGTGCCCACGTCCGCCAATTGCCTGATTCATGTGCCCAGTCCAGCGTCCCTTGGCTTATCGGGGCAGTCCATCCACGCAGCACCGTTAGGTCTATTGGTCATTTTGGTGCCGCGCCGAAGGCGCCGAAACTCTATAGCCCAGGGCAACGCCCTGGGAAAAAGACCCACCAAAACACCCAAGCCCTGAAGGGGCCTGAAGGGGCGTTACCCCCATGCCACGTCCCCTCATGTTCAACATCGCGCTTG
>DAIDJI010001358.1 GCA_027451455.1 Planctomycetales bacterium
ACACGAACTACGACTCACGCAAGGGCGCCGAGCTGTCGGCCAATCCCCGCGCGGCGGTCCTGTGGTGGTGCGAGCCGCTTGGGCGCCAGGTCCGCGTCGAGGGGCCCGTCGCGCGCGCCCCGAGCGAGGCGAGCGACGCCTACTTCGCGGCGCGCCCCCTCGGGCATCGCCTGGGTGCCCATGCGAGCCCCCAGAGCACCGAGATCGCCGGGCGCGAGGTGATCGAGGCGGGCGTGGCGGAACTGAACAAAGGCGACTTCGACTGCCTGATCGGGTTCGGTGGCGGTTCACCGATCGACACCGCCAAGGCGATGGCGATCCTGGCGGCCGGCGGCGGCAAGATGCGCGACTACAAGGCCCCGTTTGCCGCTGACAAGGGCGCGCTGCCGGTAATCGCGATCCCCACTACCGCCGGAACCGGCAGCGAAGCGGGTCGCGGGGCCTTGATCCAACTCGCCCAAACCGGTCGGAAAACGGCGATCCTCAGCCCTCGGCTCTTGCCCGACACGGCGATCTGCGACCCCGAAC
>DAIDJI010001359.1 GCA_027451455.1 Planctomycetales bacterium
GCGATCGCCTCGGCATAGAGGGCGGTGAGCTCCGGCGCGCCGATCACATGCACCACCGTCCCCGGCGACACGCCGGCCAAACCCGCGCGCACCTCATGACCGATCAGCAGGCCGGACAGATAGGAGGCGGCGGCGGACTCGGCCAGATCGCCGGTCAGCGTGCGGGTGCGCACGCCGAACAGATGGTGCAGCAGCCCGCCCGTCGTGCCGGCGCGGGAAACGCCGGCGGCGAAGGCGGCCGGGTCCTGGCACAGATTGGCCGAGACCAGGCCGCCATACTGCACGATCAGCTCGTTGCGGATGATGCTCGGCGACACCACCACCGGCGTGTCGCCGGGCGGCGTCGGCGCCAGCGGCGTGCCGTCGTCGGCCAGCAGCGCGCGCGGGAATTTCTGGGTGATCGCCGCCTTCAGCGTGCGCATGATCGCCGCGGACAGGAATAGCGTCTCGGTGTCCAGATAGGACTGGTCGGGCTGGCCGTAGGCGTTCAGCTGATAGGTGGTGACCGCGCGGACGATCTGCGCCGTG
>DAIDJI010001360.1 GCA_027451455.1 Planctomycetales bacterium
TGGGCGATGTAGTCCGCGTCGAGGTTGGCGCTCTTGCCGGCGCGCAGCAGCCGCTCCATGTGCTGCTCCTGGCGCTTGTTCCAGGCCAGCCCCTTGGACCGCTGCTCCACCAGCTGGAGGGCGGCGTCGCGGCGCTCGTCCCGGCTGGAGGTGGCCAGGTTGATGGAGAGCGGGTTGCCCCGGTTGATCTGGCCGGGCACGCCGCCCGCTCCAGGGGTAGAGCCAGATGCCGAGCTCTGGATCGCCGCCAGTCGGCGCTCCCGCTCCTCCAGCTCCTTGATCTGCCGGTCGAGGCCCTCCGCCTCGTCGAGAGCCGCGACGAAGCGCGTCTCCTCGTCGGGGCTCAGCGCCTCGGTCTTCTCCTTGAACCCACGGAGCTCGCCCTTGAGCTCGTCGAAGTGGGTCCGCATCTCGATCAGGTTCATGTCAGATAGCTCCCAGTTTCAGAAGGATCTCCGCCCTGCGGCGAAGGTTGGCTTGGCGCTCGGAGCTGGACTCTGTCTCAGGCCGACCGCTCGTGTCGCTCG
>DAIDJI010001361.1 GCA_027451455.1 Planctomycetales bacterium
GTGCGTGCCGTCAAGGGCGAGCGAGCCGAACCGGCCAGGCGTTTGCACGGCGGTGACCGTCGCCAGGGCCTTGTTCTTCTTGTGGAAGGCGAGCAGGGCCTTGACGTCGACGTCGGCCACGCCGTCGCCGTAAGTAAAGTAAAAGGGTTCGCGGCCGACGTAATCCTTGATGCGTTTCAGACGCCCGCCCGTCATCGTGTCATGCCCAGTGTCGACGAGAGTGACTCGCCAGGGCTCGGAGGCGTTTCGATGGACCTTGACCGAGTTGTTCTTCAGGTTGAAGGTGACGTCCGACATGTGCAGGAAATAATTGGCGAAATACTCTTTGATGACGTAGCCCTTGTAGCCCAGGCAGATGAGGAAGTCGTTGACGCCCTGGGCGGAGTAGATCTTTAGGATGTGCCAAAGGATGGGGCGGCCGCCGATCTCGACCATCGGCTTGGGTTTGGCGACGGTTTCTTCGCTTAAGCGTGAACCAAGACCGCCGGCCAGAATCACCGCTTTCATGGACAAAAGTTTACCTTTTT
>DAIDJI010001362.1:0-252 GCA_027451455.1 Planctomycetales bacterium
GGGGTTGGTTCGCGGATGTGACTTATCCGAGCGGGATGGGAAAAGACAGCTATCCGTGGTCGGGCTGGAGTTGCGGGATGTTCGATTTCAACAATGATGGAAACAAAGATCTGTTCACGGCGAACGGGCACGTGATGGATAACGAGGAACTGACTTCGGACCGGGCGTCGCGACAGCCGAACGCGGTGTGGGTGAATCAAGGCGATGGGAGATTCCGCATGCAATTGCTACCGGGTGAAGCGCTGCACCGGG
>DAIDJI010001362.1:262-526 GCA_027451455.1 Planctomycetales bacterium
GCGTTCGGCGACTTCGATCGCGACGGACGCGTGGATGCCGTAGTTACGCGATTAAACGAGAACCCGCTTGTGCTGCGGAACATCACGGAGGGGGTGGGGCACTGGGTGGAACTTTGCCTGGAAGGCACGCGGAGCAACCGCGACGGGATCGGCGCGCGCGTACACGTGGTGACGAAAACGGGCGAGCAGTGGAACCGGGTCTCGACATCGGTGGGATATGGCGGGTCCAGCGACAGGCTGGTGCATTTCGGAATCGGTTCGAGT
>DAIDJI010001363.1 GCA_027451455.1 Planctomycetales bacterium
ATCGAGGCGAAACCGGTCAGCAGCAGGATGCGCATGCCCGGCGCCAGCGCCAGCAGTTCGGGAATCAGCTTGAGGCCGTTGGCCTCGCCCAGCTTGAGGTCGAGCACGCAGTAGTTCGGGCGCTCGCGCTGGGCGATCGTGCGCGCAGTGGCGGCATCGTTGGCGGTGAACGGGATCAGACCGCGACTGCTCATCGCCCGTGCCAGCACGCGGGTGAACATCTCGTCGTCATCGACGATCAGCAGGCGCAATGCGGCAGGTACGTTCATGGGCGGTCTCCGATGATGGCGAGGGGAAGGCGCAGGCGGATCTCGGCGCCGCCGCCGGCGGCATTGCCGACGGCCAGCTCGCCGTTGAGGCGCTCGGCGGTGGCTTCGGCCAGCGCCAGTCCGAGACCAAGGCCGCTCTGCTTGCCGCTGACGCCGAGCTGACCCAGCGCGGCCGGCGCATCGGCGAAGCCCGGTCCGTGGTCGCGCACGGCAATCTGCAGCCAGCCGGTATCGATGTCGAGCGTCAGCGCGATGTC
>DAIDJI010001364.1 GCA_027451455.1 Planctomycetales bacterium
GTCACGCAGGCGGCGACCAGTGGCAGCAGGACATGCGTGTTGCCGGTCACCTCGGCCGCGAAGAACGTCGCGGTCAGCGGCGAGCGCATGGTGCCGCCCATGGTCGCGGCCATCGCCAGCAGCGCCCAGAAGCCGGGACTGGCGGCCGGCAGCACATGCGCGAGCGCCGCCCCCATGCCGCCGCCCATGATCAGCAGCGGCGCCAACACGCCGCCCGAAGTCCCCGAACCCAGCGCCACCGCCCAGATCACCGACTTTACCGCCAGCAGAAGCAGCGCAGACGCCGGCAGCATTCCGCCCTGCAGCATCTGCGCGATGTTGTCATAGCCCACCCCAAGAGCCCGTGGATCGATCAAGCCGCCGATACCGACGACCACGCCACCCAGCATCGGCCACCACATCCAGTGGATCGGCAACTTCGTAAAGGCATCCTCGCAGGCGTACACCAACCGGGTCAGCACACCGGACAACAGGCCGGACATCAGGCCGACAGCCATCCAGCACAGCAGCGCGACCAGCGACACGT
>DAIDJI010001365.1 GCA_027451455.1 Planctomycetales bacterium
GTTCCGCAGAGCGTTCCAAGCGTGGTAGAAGGTGTTCTGCGTGGTGAAGTTGATGGCTGGGGCGCCGGCGGTGATGCCGTTGAAGTCAGTCGGGAAGCGCTGCGCTTCCATAAGGGCTTCGCGGCCGCCGTCGGAGCAGCCGGTGAAGTAGGAGTACCGGGGCGGCTGGCCGTAGAAGCGGGCGATGAGTGCTTTGGCGGCGAGAGCGGTGAGGTGGACGCCGCGATAAGCAAAGTCGATGCGGAGGCGGTTGTCGTCGCCGAAGGAGCCGTCCATGCCGCCGCTGTGACCCATGTCGGTGGAGGCAAGGGCGAGCTCGCCGCGGTCGGCGGGGATGCAGCCGGAAGCGTTGCCGAGGCGAATGTCGAGGTTGCCGCAGAGGCCGCCGCAGCCGGTCTGGACGTAGCGCTGGGTCCAGGTGTGGAGTGGCAGGCGGACCTCAAAGTGCACGGTGGGCTCGATGTACCCGGTGACGTGGCAGTAGGGAGCTGGCTTGCCGTCCTGGAGGGGGATGGCTTCGGTGAT
>DAIDJI010001366.1 GCA_027451455.1 Planctomycetales bacterium
TGGAACAAGAACTACCTCAAGCTCGTCCGCCTCCTGCTTGAGCGCCGCGCCGGATTCGCCGCCCATGGCGGCGTGCGCTTCGGCGGCGGCGCGACGGTCTCGATCGACGACGCCTGGGCGATGGGCTTCGACCATATCGCGCTCTGCCTCGGCGCTGGCCGCCCGACGGTGATCGACATGTCCGCGGGTCTCGCGCGCGGCGTGCGCCAGGCCAGCGACTTCCTGATGGCGTTGCAGCTGACTGGCGCGGCGAAGGCGTCGACCATTGCCAATCTGCAACTTCGCCTGCCGGTCGTGGTCATCGGCGGCGGACTGACCGCGATCGACACCGCGACCGAAAGCCTCGCCTACTACGTCCGCCAGGTCGAGAAATTCGCAATCCGCCACAAGATTCTCGTGGCCGAGCGCGGCGAGGATGCGGTGCGTGCCGCCTGGTCCGCCGAGGATCGTGACATCGCCGAAACTTTCCTCGCACATGCCGAGATTCTTGCCGCCGAGCGTGCCCGCGCCGCAGGCGAGGGCAGG
>DAIDJI010001367.1 GCA_027451455.1 Planctomycetales bacterium
CCCCGTCCCCATCACGGCGACCCGGCGCAGCGGGCGGTAGCGGAACACGTTGGCCTCCGCCCGCAGGCCTGTGGGGTCCGACGGCTGGGCCAGACGTCGCCACGCATCCTGGTAGGAGTCGGCCGGCGTCCGGCCGTCGAGGGCGGGCCAGGTGCCCAGGCTGGCCACGTAGTTGGGCCCGCCCGCCTTGGCACCGGGACCGACGACCGAGCGCTTCCAGCCCCCGAAGGGCTGGCGTCCGACCACCGCGCCGGTGATGCCTCGGTTCACGTAGGCGTTGCCGACCTCGACGCCGTTGAGCCACTGCTCGCACTCGGCGCGGTCAAGCGAGTGCAGACCACCGGTCAGCCCGTAGGGGATGTCGTTCTGCCACTGGATCGCCGTCGCGAGGTCCGGGGCGGTCATCACGCCGAGGACGGGCCCGAACCACTCGTTCTGGTGCGTCCAGGACCCCGGCGTCACGCCGACCTTGACCCCCGGACGCCACAGGCGGCCGTCCTCGTCGACGCGACGGGGCTCGACGAG
>DAIDJI010001368.1 GCA_027451455.1 Planctomycetales bacterium
GACAATCCGATCGGCATTCACGATCTTCAGGCGACGATCCTGCACCTGCTGCCCGACTCCAGCGCGGTGGCGGCGAGGCGTCCGTACGCCTCGAGCAGCTCCGCCTTGCTCGGGCTCCGCACGCTCGCGCCCCGGAACGCGGTGATCTCGACGATCCCCAGCGCCTCGAGGTCTCGGAGCGCCTCGCGGACGGGCGCCTGGCTCACTCCGAGCTCGCGGGCGACGCGCGATTCGACGATCCGCGATCCGGGCGGATAGCGGCCCGACAGGATCGCCTGCAGCAGGTGGTCCTCGACCTTGTCGCTGAGGACGTCCCGGGTGATCTGTGTCATTCGTCCTGCCTACAGCCCGAGGAGGTCGTTCTTGAACTGGGCCGCCGCCTGGACGACCTCGACGATCCCGGTCGTGCCGTTGACGCGGACGCGATCGCCGGTCCGGATGACGCGCGTCCCGCTGGACGTGCCGACCACTGCCGGGATCCCGAACTCGCGCGACAGCACGGCCGGGTGAGACGTCGTGCCGCCG
>DAIDJI010001369.1 GCA_027451455.1 Planctomycetales bacterium
CTCGCCGCGCACCGTCCGGGGCGCGGCATCCAGCCACGGGCGCGCGAGTGGATGGGGGAGCAGACGTCCATTGAAGCCTTGAAGCAGCTCGCGGGTCGCCTTGATGAACGCACGGCCAAGAAGATCGTCGAGTTCGTCGGTGACCTCGAACTCGTCGCCGAGTTCTCGAAGCGCGCGACGACGTCGGCACTTCTCGAGTTCATTCGCGGTGACATAGGTCTTGAGCGCTCATTGGCGACGCTCGACCACGCGCATCAAGGTCGAAATCAGGCACTCAACTCGGACGGCCTGCGCAGCCTGGTCCTCCTCGGTCGCCAACACGCGAACCCGTCGACGTTCGACAGCTGGCTGCGCGGAATGCTCGAGGTACCATCCGACGAATACGGTGTGGTTCTCGCGACGGTCCACAAGGTGAAGGGCCTCGAATGGCCTCACGTCATCGTCTACGACGCGAGCGCCTCCGTCTTTCCACACCGCTTGAGTAATGACCTCGAAGAGGAGCGCCGTGTCTTCCACGTGGCGAT
>DAIDJI010001370.1 GCA_027451455.1 Planctomycetales bacterium
CGACCTCGCGCGCGACCCGGGGACTGGCCTCGAATGCGTGCGGATCGGTGTTGGGATTATTGAGGATGGTGCGCACCGTGACGTACGGTCCGCCCACCTGGGCGAGCACATCGGCGTACTGGCTCTCGACGCCGATGGCCACCGGCGTGCGCGCCGCGTGCGACCGCGCGCAGCCCGCGGCGAGCAGCGCCGCGAGCGCGACCAGGACCAGATGCAGCCGGCGCTGCGGACAGGCGAACGCTCCCATCTACAAATGATACGTTGTATCACTTGATGCCGTCCAGGCACCGCGCTCAATCGAGGCGCACCCCGCCGTTGACACCGATCGTCTGGCCGGTGATGAAGGCGTTCCCCAGCACCATCAGCACCGCCTGGGCGACCTCCTCGGGCGTGCCGAGCCGGCCCACCGGGATGCGCCGGAACGCCTCGGTATTCAGCAGCGGTCCGGCCATGTCGGTTGCGATCGGTCCGGGCGCGATGGCATTGACCGTGACGCCCTCGCCGGCGAGGCGCGCCGCATAGCC
>DAIDJI010001371.1 GCA_027451455.1 Planctomycetales bacterium
TCGCGCTCGGCCCGGGCTATGCCTGGAACTCGCAGCTCGCCGGCGATCGCGAGTGGCAGCTCGGCCTCTCGCTGACGTTGCCCGTCCTCAATCAGAACCAGGGTCCAATCGCCGAGGCGCGTGCCCGGCGCCGCGTGGCCGCCGTGCAGTTCCTCGGCGTGCAGGCGGCTGCCGTGGCACAGATCGATGGCGCGCTCGCCGCGTACCGCTCGACGCTCGCGCAGGTCAGGACGGCCGACTCGTTACTCGGGAACCTGACGCACCAGCTTAAGTCCATCCGCGCGCAGGTCAGCGCCGGCGAGCTGCAGCCGCTCGATCTCGCCAACGCCGAGGTTGCCTTCTATGCCGGGGCGCGCAATCAACTCGCTACGCGGCTGGCCGCGCAGCAGGCGCTCGGCGCGTTGCAGGACGCGGTGCAAAGCCCGCTCACCCTGCGCCCCGCCCTCTTGCAATCCGCACAAAACATCCCTCACCCGACACACCCATGAAATCCCGCACATTGATTACCGGCGGCATCGCCGCC
>DAIDJI010001372.1 GCA_027451455.1 Planctomycetales bacterium
GCGTGTGGATGGGCAAGCCCGTCGTGCACGGCAGCATCTTCCGCTTCGACGGACAGGTGACGACCTTCGTCCCCGAGAAGGCCGCCAAGCGCCTGGGGATCGAGCCCAGCCCCTGCTACCGGTGCCTCTACCCGGAGCCGCCGCCGCCGCACCTGGCGCCGAGCTGCCAGGAGGCGGGCGTGCTCGGGATCCTCTGCGGCATCATCGGCACGCTCCAGGCGACCGAGGCGATCAAGATCCTGCTCGGCCGCGGGACGACGCTCGCCGGGCGCCTCGTCACCTACGACAGCCTCAAGATGAAGTTCCGCGAGCTCAAGCTGCGCAAAAACCCCGATTGCCCTGTCTGCGGAACGCATCGCACCGTGAACAAGCTTATTGACTATCAGCAATTCTGCGGGATTGCGCCCAAAACTGCCGAGGAGAAGAAGGAGATGAATGGAATACCCCAGATCAGCGTGCGCGAGCTCAAACAGCGGATGGAAGCCGGCGAGGAGCTGCAGCTAATCGACGTGCGCGAACCGTA
>DAIDJI010001373.1 GCA_027451455.1 Planctomycetales bacterium
CGGGGTCGCGGAAGAAGCTCGTGACGCCGATGAGAAGCTCCCTGAACAGGAGCTCGGTTTCGCGCGGGTTCTCCCGGAGATAGCGGACGTAGTCGTTGATCTTGTCGATCTGGTGCAGCCCCATGCGCCGCTCGATTCGGCGCTGGACGGTGCTCTTCTTGTAGAGGGAGAAGTCGTTGCCGCCTTGCGCGCGCAGGAGGACGAAGACCTTCTCGAGGGCGTCCGGGCGTCGCTCCTCCTGGTCGGCCTCGCGCAGCCCCCTCAGAGGCGTGTGGCGGCAATAGGCGATGATCCGCGAGGGAAGCTCCTCGGCCGGGGCCACGACGTCGGCGAGACCCGCGTCGATCGCGCTTCGGGGCATCCCGTCGAACTTGGCGGAGGTGAGCGACTGCACGAACGCGGCCCCGGCCTTCTCTTTGATCGCGCGCAGCCCGAGCGTCCCGTCCGTGCCCATGCCCGAGAGCACGACGCCGATCCCTGCCTCCTGCCGGTCGTCCGCGAGCGAGCGGAAGAAGAAGTCGAT
>DAIDJI010001374.1 GCA_027451455.1 Planctomycetales bacterium
CGGTGCGCCCGGTGCGCCGGAGTAGAGGAGCCGGCCCGGGAACAGCGGCCCCTGGCGCGCGGCTTCACGGCGCAGCGCGCGGGCGGCCGAGTGCCGGCGGCTCGGCCGAGACCGCGGTCCTACGCGATTCCGCCCCCGTCGACGACGAGGGTCGTGCCGGTGACCCACGACGACGCGTCCGAGACGAGATAGAGGATCGCCTGCGCGACATCGTCGGGCGTGCCGAGGCGCGCCAGCGGACGCTCCGCCGACTCGGCGAGGAAGGCGGCCTCATCCCCCGGCGCGACGACGACGAGCCCGTCGGGCTTGCGGAGGTCCGACGCGATCTTCGCGACGAGCTTCGTGGTGGCGACCCCGACGGACGCGGTGAGCCCGACGTCCGACCGGATCGCCTGCTTGATCGCGACAGCGATCGACTCGGGCGGCCCGAACAGCGCCTCCGAACCGGCGACGTCGAGGAACGCCTCGTCGATCGAGATCGGCTCGACGGCCGGCGTGAAGCGCCCGAGGATGACCATGACCT
>DAIDJI010001375.1 GCA_027451455.1 Planctomycetales bacterium
GCCCGTACATCGACTTTTCGACCCAGGTGCCGAATTTCTCCGCCACCCCGGCCTCGGCGTCGGACGCCAGCGCGAAGGCCAGTCCGTATTTCGCCGCGAACTTCTCCAGCGCCGGCGTCTTGTCCTTCGACACGCCAATGACCGTGATGCCGATCTTCCCCAGCGCCGGCAGCGCCTCCTGGAACGCGCAGGCTTCCTTGGTGCAGCCGGGCGTGTCCGCCTTGGGGTAGAAATACAGCACATACGGCTTGCCCTTCAGCGCCGCCGAGGCAACGGTCCGCCCGCCGGTCGCCGGCATCTCGAAGCCCGGCGCCATATCCCCTTCGGCCACGCTCATGTCGCGATCTCCCCGATCCGGCGCACGAAGATCGCGCGCACCTGTTCCGCTGTCCGGTCCAAACTGGCGCGCAATCCCGCCGCGTCAAGCCGCCCGAGCAGCGGCAGCACGGCGCGCAGCAGCGGCCGGGCCGAAGCATCGGGCAGCGCCTGGGGATGCGCCTGGCCGACCGTGATCCGCAGCATC
>DAIDJI010001376.1 GCA_027451455.1 Planctomycetales bacterium
GCATACCGGATGCAAGGTCATCGGCGTGGATCGTCGCCGGCGCGTCGTGCGCGCCGACGACGGCACGGAGGTCGGCTACGACCGCCTGCTGCTGGCCACCGGCTCGCGCCCGTTCATGCTGCCGGTGCCGGGCCGCGAACTCGACGGCGTGGTGGGCTACCGCGACCTGGCCGACACGCAGGCGATGATCGACGCCGCGGCGCGCCACCACGACGCCGTGGTCATCGGCGGCGGCCTGCTCGGGCTGGAGGCGGCCAAGGCGCTCCTCGAAGCAGGGCTGGCCGTCGCCGTCGTGGACGACCTCAGCGCTGCGATTGCCCATGTGAACCGGCACGGCAGCGGCCACTCTGAGGCGATCATCACGTCCGATACGGTTGCGGCACGAGCCTTCGAGCGCCAGGTTGACGCGGCCTGTGTGTATGTCAACGCCTCCACGCGCTTCACCGACGGCGGTGAGTTTGGCATGGGGGCTGAGATCGGCAACTCGACCCAGAAACTGCATGTGCGCGGCCCGATCGGCCT
>DAIDJI010001377.1 GCA_027451455.1 Planctomycetales bacterium
CGCGACACGCCGGTCATCGATAAGGCGCTTTTGGTCCTGATGGGGAATAACCATGCGGTGATGGACCGCGTCCGCGAGGGCCGGCGCGAGCGTCTGCGCGACTATGTGGCGTGGCTCTTGAACGCCACCAAGGGCTACGGCGTCAAGGTCGTCGACCCCGGCGGGATCGAATCCTGGAAACAGGGGCACGGCCAGCTCGCCAGCCTCGATGATTCCGTCGCGGGCTTCGGCGTGACGCCCCGGCAGATTCTCGTCGAGCTGGCCACGGCCATCGACGACCTTCAGTTGCCCCATCCCGTCCACCTGCACGGGTTGAGCCTGGGTCTCCCCGGCAACGCGGCGACGACGCTCGAAACTCTCCAGGCGCTCGACGGCCATCGGGCCCACCTGGCGCATATCCAGTTCCATAGCTATGGTGGATCGCTCGGAGACGTCACCAGCCTTGACTCCCGGGTCCCTTTGCTGACGGAGTTCTTCAATGCGCACCCGGGGCTGTCGGTCGACGTCGGCCAGGTGCTCT
>DAIDJI010001378.1 GCA_027451455.1 Planctomycetales bacterium
GCTGGCGGTGGTATTCCTCGCTGTTTCGCGCGGCCGGCGCGGGCGAGCTTCGCGGCGAATCGAGCACCCATTACGCCAAGCTGCCGACCTATCCCCGCACCGTCGAGCGCATGGCCCGGGCCGTTCCGGGCGTGAAGCTGATCTACGTGATGCGGCATCCGATCGACCGCCTGGTCTCTCATTTCGTGCACGAGACGGCGTCGGGAGCGATTCGGCTTCCCCTGGACGACGCGATCGAACGTCATCCCGAGCTGGTGGAATACGGGCGGTATGCGATGCAGCTCGCGCCTTACCTGGAGACATTCGACGCGGCGAATGTCTTGCCGGTGTTCTTCGCGCGGCTGGTGAATCGGCCGGCGGACGAGTTCGCGCGGATCGGCCGGTTCCTGGGCGCGCCCGCTCCGTTCACCTGGGATCCGGCTCTTGGCCCCTTGAATCGCGGGGTCGACCGCCTGCGGCCGAGCCCGATCCGGGAGGCGCTCGTGACCGCCCCCATGATCACGCCGATCCGGCAGCGGCT
>DAIDJI010001379.1 GCA_027451455.1 Planctomycetales bacterium
GTCGGCCGGACGATCGACGGGAAGTACCTCGTCGAGGCGATGGTGGGCGAAGGTGGCTTCTCCACGGTCTATCGCGCGACGCACACGACGTGGCGGAGGCCAGTGGCCCTGAAGGTGCTCCGTGCGTTGGGCGGTGTCGGCCACGCCGAGCGCGAGTCGCTGTTGCAGGCGTTCGTTCGGGAAGGATCGCTCCTGGCGGATCTCTCCGAGCGGACGGCCGCCATTTGCCAGGCACGCGACGTCGGTCTGCTGACTGTGCCGGGCGGCGAGAGTCTGCCCTTCCTGGTGCTCGAGTGGCTCGAGGGCGCCTCGCTCGCCGACGTGCTCGACGTGGAACGGTCGCGGGGGCGCCCAGCCAGGTCCATCGAAGAGGCGGTGCGCTTGCTTCAACCCGCTGCCGAAGCCCTGGCCCTGGCGCATCGGCGAGGCATTGCGCACCGCGACATCAAGCCCGCCAACATCTTCCTCGTGGACGGCCACCGCCGCGAGGGCACGACGGTCAAGCTGCTCGACTTCGG
>DAIDJI010001380.1 GCA_027451455.1 Planctomycetales bacterium
CCGCGCACCGCGACGACCGGTCGATCCTGAACGAACTCTACCTGGCGGCCCTTGGCCGCGCACCGACCCCAGCCGAACGCTCCGCCGCGGACACCTACCTGAACCACCGCGACCGGCGCACCGCCTGGGAAGACATCGCCTGGGCCCTGCTCAACAGCAAGGAATTCCTCCTACGTCATTAACCACGAATGATCAATGGGGATCAGGAGGAACCACGGGGATCAGGAGGAACCACGGGGATCAGGAGGAACCACGAAAAACACGAAGGACACGAAAGGAGAGTCAGAAACCCGTGAAGATTTCTCATGGTACACAGAAATCAGGTCGATCCTTTTATTTTCCATCTTTGAATTTTCCATCTTTGAATTTTCAATAAATCTGTATCCTTTCGTGCCCTTCGTGTTTTTCGTGGTTGCTCCGATTCCGTTCCATCAGTGGTCGCGGGGACACGGTCATGCTGGGATGTCCGGAATACCGGCAGGCGGGGGGATGGACGCGGCGTCGGCTGATCCGGGCCG
>DAIDJI010001381.1 GCA_027451455.1 Planctomycetales bacterium
CGAATCCGAGCCCATCAGAAAGCTGTTCAAATTCGAGCGGGACCTGGCCAGGCAGATCAAGGACCTCACCGACAGGTTGTACCAGACCAAGCGGGAATTACGGCTCGACCCGGAGAATGTTCAGAAGGTCGTCGAAGTGGCCCTGGACCTGGCGGGTCAGCCCCCACTCGAGGAGGCGAAACTTCCTGGACTCTGGCCCGACCCGCGCCGAAAGGCATGCCCGGTGTTTCGACTCCCGGCCCTTCTGGGGAGCTGGGAATCGTGTGCCGAGGGGTTGGCCCATCCTTATACCGGCGAGGCCCGGCCGTTTGTGTTCGACCATACTTTGACGAAGAATCGTGAAGACGTTGCCCTGGTCCACCTGAACCATCGGCTTGTGCAGATGAGCCTGAGACTCTTGCGAGCTGAGGTCTGGTCGCCGGAGGGCCGGAAGAAGAAACTGAACCGGGTGACGGCGCGATTGGTTCCCGACTCGGTCCTACAACACCTCGCGGTGGTCGCCCACGCCCGGCTCGTGG
>DAIDJI010001382.1 GCA_027451455.1 Planctomycetales bacterium
CCGCCGATCCCGCGTCCGTCGTCCTCTACCTGCACCACCAGCGAATCCTCCTCAAGCGACAGCGAGACGACGACACGCTGGGCCGCCGCGTGCTTCCGAACGTTCGTGAGCGCCTCCTGGACGATCCGGAACACCTGCGCCTGGACGTCCGGCGCGAGCACGAGGCTCCGCACGGACGCGGGCGCGTCCACCCGGACGAACAGCTTCGACGCCTCCGAGAACCGCTCGCCGTACTCCTCGAGCGCGCCGACCAGCCCGCGGTCGGGCGGGATCGGGCTCGACAGCCCGAGGATCGCCTCCCGGACGTCGACGTAGACGGAGCGGGCCGCCACGGCGAGCTCCGACAGCTGGGCGCGGGCGGCGTCGACCCGGCCGCCGAGTCCGAGCTTGCGGTAGATGGTGGCCAGGTGCCGCTCCACCGTCCCCGGGCTCAGGTACAGCCGCGCGGCGATCTCCCTGTTGCTCAGCCCGTCGGCCAGCAGCCGCAGCACCTGCGCCTGGCGGGCGGTCAGGTTACC
>DAIDJI010001383.1 GCA_027451455.1 Planctomycetales bacterium
GATGTTGTGACCGCTCAGCGCATGGCGGCGGCGGCCGCGGCGCGGATCTGCTCGGGGCTCAGGTCGCGCACGTGAGTGGCCACCGACCAGCGATGACCGAAGGGGTCTTGCAGCTGGCCGTAGCGGTCGCCCCAGAACATGTCGGCCAGCGGCATGGTGACCGTGGCGCCGGCAGCGACCGCACGCGTGAACACGGCATCGGCGTCCTCGACCTGCAGGTGGAGGGTGACGGGCGAGCCCTTCAGCGCCTGCGGCCCGAGCGCGCCCATGGCCGGCATCTCGTCGACCAGGAACAGTTGCGAGTCGCCGATCTGCACGCAGGCGTGGATCAGCTTGCCATCGGGCGCGGGCAGGCGGAACCGCTCGATGGCGCCGAAGGCGCGGTTGTAGAAGTCGATGGCCTGCGCGGCGTCGCGGCAGACCAGGTGCGGGGTGAGGCTGTGCATGCCGTCGGGAATGGCCTGGACCTTGCTCATGGTCTTCTCTCCTCGGGTGGGTTGCGGACGCCGCGCGGCGC
>DAIDJI010001384.1 GCA_027451455.1 Planctomycetales bacterium
GTTCTTCAAGATCGGCCAGGCCGCCACGTACATCGAAAACCCGGCGTTGTACTTCTCGGGCACCTTGTCGTGCGGGACGATCAGGTATCCCGCCATTTCGGCCGGGACGACGGGGGGGCTCGACTGTGTGGTTCCTTTCTCACGGTTCAATAACGCGGCAGCGGCCTCGGCGAACGCCTCGCCAATCGGTGCCAGAATCTTGGCTGCGCCGAGGTAGTGGTAGCCCCCGTTGGAGACGCCCTTCAGCCGCTTCAACTCCTCCGGAGTGAACGTCGCCGCGACGGCCTTCTTGCGGGCCGCGTCTTCCTCCGCGGGGGTCGGCTTCGGATCTTTCTTGGCCTCTCGATCCAGCCTTGCGTTGAGTTTCTCCATCCGCTGTTCCAGCGCGTCCAGATCGTCGTCCCAGAAGGCAGCCGTAGGCACCGCCGCCACGTTGCCCTCGAACTCCGGAAGCGAAGCCGGGGCTGATTGGGCCTGACGGAAATAGAGCTGGGGTGCTTTCTTCCCTTCCTTCTCT
>DAIDJI010001385.1 GCA_027451455.1 Planctomycetales bacterium
CGAACCCCGCGAGCAAGCCGAAGCGGAAATTCCCCTACCGCAAGGCCACCGAGATCGAACGCGAGATCGGCCAGTTCGAAAAGGAAGTCCTGGAACTGGAAGACCTCCTCGGCCAGCCCGCGACCTATCGCGACCCCTCAAAAGCCATCACCACCCAGGACCGACACCGCGAACTCAAGCAAAAGCTCGAATCCCTCTACGAACACTGGGAAACCGCCCTCGAAGCGAATTGGTAATTGGTAATTGGTAATTGGTAATTGGTAATTGGTAATTGGTAATTTGCCTTGGAGCGGCTCGTTTACTCTGGAGAGGGCAGGTCGCTACTCCTAAGCAGCAGATCTCCGCGAACAAACAAGAAACGGTGAACGACTAATTACTAATTACCAATTACCAATTACCAATTACCAATTACCAATTACCAATTACCAATTACCAATTACCAAGAACAAAGTACAAAGTACAAAGTACAAATCCAATGCCCGACCCCCGCAAAGTGCTGACGACAATCCGGCGAGCC
>DAIDJI010001386.1 GCA_027451455.1 Planctomycetales bacterium
TCGGCGCCGCCGCCGCCGGGTATCGGCACTTCGATTGCGCCGCCGTGTATGGCAATGAGAAGGCCATCGGTGAGTCCTTCGCCGCGATCTTTCGCTCCGGTCCGCGGCGCGAGGATCTGTGGATTACTTCCAAGCTCTGGAACGACAGGCACGACGAATCCGAGGTGATCCCCGCCTGCCGGCGATCGCTTGCCGACCTGGGCCTCGATTATCTCGACCTCTATCTGGTTCACTGGCCGTTCCCCAATTTCCACCCGCCCGGCTGCGACGTCACGTCGCGGAGCGCCACCGCGCGTCCGTACATCCACGAGAATTTCATGAAGACGTGGCGGCAGATGGAAAAGCTGGTGGACCTCGGGCTGGTGCGCCACATCGGCACCTCCAACATGACCGTGCCCAAGCTGCGCCTGCTGCTGCGCGACTGCCGGATCCGTCCCGCGGTAAACGAAATGGAGCTGCACCCGCATTTCCAGCAGCCGGAGTTGTTCGAGTTCGTGCGCGCCGGCGGAATCCAG
>DAIDJI010001387.1 GCA_027451455.1 Planctomycetales bacterium
GGGGCGGTCGGTCGGCGCGATGTCGTGGCCGACGATCAGCCGCACCAGGTCGGGGCGGGAGAAATCCCGCGTCGCCCCGCTGCCCACGAGGCGTCCGTCGCGCAGCACGCTGACGCGATCGGTCAGCGCCGCGATCTCATCGAGGTCGTGCGAGACATAGAGCACGCCGAACCCCGCGCCCTGCACCCGCCGGATCAGCTCGAACAGCTGCCCGACATTGGAATCCGCGAGGCTCGCGGTCGGTTCGTCGAGCACCAGCAGGCCGCGCCGTTGCCCGGTCTCGTCCATCAGGCGGCGCACCTCGTCGACGGCGCGCACGATCGCCAGCATCGGCCGCTGCCATGGCCGCAGTGTTTCCACCGCCACGCGCGGATCGACCGCCATGCCGAACTCGGCGAGCAGGGCGGCGCAGCGCGCAATCTCGCGCCGCCAGGCGATCGGCGCGAGCCGTCCGCGCGCGATCGTGCCGATGCGCAGGTTCTCGACCACCGAGAGCGGCGCGATCAGCCCGGGG
>DAIDJI010001388.1:0-244 GCA_027451455.1 Planctomycetales bacterium
CATCAACGACGCCAAGAAGCTGGTCGACGGCCAGGCGATGTACACGTGCGCGTGCAACGAGCGCGGCACGATCCTCGACGATCTCATCGTCTACCGCCGCTCGCAGGACGACTGGCTCGTCGTCTGCAACGCCTCGAACCGCGACAAGATGAGCGCACACTTCGCGCGCTGCGCGAAGGACCACTGCGACTTCGAGGACCAGAGCGACCGGACGGCGCTCGTCGCGCTGCAGGGGCCGCGCGCG
>DAIDJI010001388.1:254-513 GCA_027451455.1 Planctomycetales bacterium
TCGACGTGCTGGCCGCTCTCGGCGGCGACGCCGCGCAGCTCGCGTCGCTCGAGTCGTTCCACTTCCGCGACGCGGTCGTCGCGGGCGTGCGCTGTACCCCGGCGCGCACCGGCTACACGGGCGAGGACGGGGTGGAGATCTTCTGCCCCTGGGACGACGCGCCGCGCCTCTGGCGCCCCCTGATCGAGGCGGGACGCCCGCTCGGGCTGAAGGCCGCCGGCCTCGGGGCGCGGGACACGCTCCGCCTCGAGGGGCGCCT
>DAIDJI010001389.1 GCA_027451455.1 Planctomycetales bacterium
CATGATCAAGGACCAGCGACACGCCGCCCGCCGCACCGACGTGTTGGTTTATGCGACCGAGCCGCTCAGGAACGACGTGACGGTGGTCGGCCCGATCAAGGTCAAGCTGTTCGTCTCGACCACGGGGACCGACTCCGATTTCATCGTGAAGCTGATCGACGTCTTCCCCGGCGATTACCCGCCCGCCCCCTCGGCCGCGCCCGCGCGTCGGGCCGGCGGTTTTCCCGAGCCGCCCCGGCCGACGGCCGAGTTCTCGGGCTTTCAGATGCTGGTCCGCGGCGACGTGATGCGGGGCAAGTTCCGCGAAAGCCTGGCGAAGCCGCTCGCCTTCGAGCCGGGAACGCCCACCCCGGTCGCGTTCGTGATGCCCGACGTCGCCCACAGCTTCCGGGCCGGCCACAAGATCATGGTCCAGATCCAGAGCTCGTGGTTCCCGCTCGTCGATCGCAACCCCCAAAAGTTCGTCGACATCTATGCGGCCAAGGAATCCGATTTCCAGAAGGCGACCGAGCG
>DAIDJI010001390.1 GCA_027451455.1 Planctomycetales bacterium
CGCCCTTGTAGGCGTGGTGCTGCTGGCCTACTGCGCGGAGGTCTACACCAGTGCCCGCTTGTTTCAGGCGCGCGCCGCGCGGCAGTTCGCGCTTCACTCGAAGTCGCCCTCCATTCCCGCCGCCGCCCTGGTCGAGCCCCACGAAGGCGCGCTGGTCGCCCGCCTGGAGATCCCGCGCCTTAATCTTGCCGTGGCAGTCGTCGAGGGCGACGAAGCCGGCGATCTGCGGCACGCCGCCGGCCACATCCCCGGCACCGCGCTTCCCGGACAACCCGGCAATATCGGCATCGCGGCCCATCGCGATACCTACTTCCGCCCCCTGCGTGGTATCCAGCCGGACGACATCATCGTTCTCAACACCCTCGCTGGAACCTATCGCTATCGCGTCGTATCCACCCAAGTGGTGCCCCCTTCTGATGTCCGCGTGCTCTATCCCACGGCCCGCGATAGCCTGACCCTGGTCACCTGCTTCCCGTTCCATTACGTCGGACCCGCGCCTCAGCGATTTATCG
>DAIDJI010001391.1 GCA_027451455.1 Planctomycetales bacterium
TAGCGATCGGTGATCGTCGCGATCGGTGCCTCGGCGGCCTGCGCGGCGGCGTTGATCTTGTCGTCGACGTCGGTGATGTTGCGGGCGTAGATCACCTGCCCGCGCCCGTACTCGCGTCGCAGCAGCCGTGCCAGCAGATCAAACACCACCGCCGGGCGCGCATTGCCGATGTGGATGTAGTGATAGACCGTCGGACCGCAGACGTACATCGTCACCCGTCGCGGATCGAGCGGAACGAACGCCTCGACGCGGCGCGTCAGGCTGTTGTGGAGGCGGATCGGCATGAGGCGGGTGGGCGGGTTCGCGGCCTCCGATTCTAGCAGCCGGTGCCCGTGGCACCGGCCCGTTGACGGGTCGGCCGAGGCGATGCGCGGCGCGGCTTCCGTTCGCCCGGACGGGCGCCCCGGCGGCCCTTAGCCGGGATTCAGCGATGTTTTGCTGAAATGCGCGCAGAGAGCACGTCCAGTGCCCGCCGCCCCGATGGAGTCCAGTCATGCGCCGCATCCTGTTG
>DAIDJI010001392.1 GCA_027451455.1 Planctomycetales bacterium
GCTGGCCGATGCGCGCGGTGTGGGCCCGCGAGGCGCGCACCCTGCTCGCGTTCGAGCGCGCGGCGGCGCTGGCGGCGGACCCTTCCTCGCCGCCGGCGTAGGCGGCGTGCTCCTGGCGGATCTTCGCGGCCATCGCGGCGCGGTCGCCTGCCTCAGCACGCGCCCGGTCGAAGGCGCCGCCGCGGAGGCCGTAGGTCAGGGCCGCGCGGATACCGCCATACTGACGAATCTCCGAGAAGCCGTGCGTCTCGAGGAAGTGCCCCTCATCCTCGCCGTGCGCCGCGGCCGCCTGCGCTGCGGCGTTGATCGCTTCCAATTGTTGGAATGGGTCCATCCCTTCCTTGAGCCCCAGCTCGGCGCGCATCTTGGGGTTGGCCCGGGCCCGCCGGAGTCCGCGCAGCACGGCGCGGGTGTAGGCGCTGGCGGTGCGGGGATTGCGCTCGCTCTCGCCGCGCAAGAGCACGGCGGCGGCCAGGGGATCCTCGAACTCGGCGCCCTCGCCAACGGACTC
>DAIDJI010001393.1 GCA_027451455.1 Planctomycetales bacterium
GTCATTGCAGCTCCCCTGGCCGGCCGCAACTGCCTTGAATAAATGAGCAGGCTGTACTGAATCAAGCTGTCCGCCGACGGACGCGCCCCTATACTTCCTGCCGCCGCGTCCGCCCCAACAACTCTTCCGCCCGCTTGAGCGCTTTGTCTTCCGCTTCCTCCCGGCTCGCCCCGGTGGTCCGGGCGAGTGCCGCGCCGGGCGAAACGTTATCGGCTTTGCAGTGCCACGTCGCGCCTAAACGGTAGCTCGCCAGTTTGACCGGCCAGCCGGCAAACTCGGCGGCCCGTTCCTGGTATTCTTCCGCTTTCATGGTCATCCTCGCGCGCTGGCCGCCGCCCCCCTCTCCACCGGCGCGCCGACCAGGTTGCCCCATTCGGTCCACGAGCCGTCGTAGTTGGTGACCTTGTCAAAACCCAGCAGGTACTTCAGAACGAACCAGGTGTGGCTGGACCGCTCGCCAATGCGGCAGTAGGCGATCACCGGCCGGCTGCCGTCGATGCCCTCCGTGCC
>DAIDJI010001394.1 GCA_027451455.1 Planctomycetales bacterium
CCAGATCGGGACGCTCGGCGGATTTGGAGTAGAGGTCGTAAGGATTGAATTCGCGCACCCAGCGGAACATGGCTTTGTCGTGATCGTTCATCAGGTACTCGTAGGCGCCCTCGCGATGGCAGGGGTAGAACGAGTGATAGCGGATCATGTAGAGCGCTTCTTCGGGCAGAAAGGGCTTCACGACGTGATACAGGTACTCGTCATGGCCCCAGGAGAGGTCCACGTTCTGGAGGCCGCAGCCATGGCCATAGATGCCGAGCGGAGTCTGGTAGCGCGGCACGGTGGAATCGGGATTGGCGGAGAAGAATTCGGGGAAGACGATCTTGTCGGACCACGCGCAGCCGACCGGAAAGGTATCGCCGACCACGGCCCATTGCGGCTCGCCCCACAGGCAGAGGATTTTTCCGAGGTCATGGATGAGTCCCGCGAGCACGAACCAGCGCGGCTTGCCATCGCGGCGGATGGCCTCCGAGGTCTGGAGAAGGTGCTCGATCTGGGTGAGGCTGGTAT
>DAIDJI010001395.1 GCA_027451455.1 Planctomycetales bacterium
ATGGCGTGGAGCATCTCGGTGAGGTTCCAGCCGTACTTGGGCTGGATGGTGCGGCCCATGATCTTCTCGACGCGCGAGCGCGCGGCGTCGTCGAGCATGTCCTGGAAGCCGGGGAGCTTGTTGGGAATGGCGCCCATGTCGCCCCCGCCCTGCACGTTGTTCTGCCCGCGGAGCGGGTTGCACCCCGAGCCCCAGCGGCCCACGTGGCCGGTGAGCAGCGACAGGTTGATCAGCGCCAGGACGTTGTTGGTGGCGTCGTGGTGCTCGGTGATGCCGAGCGTCCAGCAGATGATCGCGCGGTCGGCCGTCGCGTACAGGCGCGCGAGCCGCCTGACGGTTGCCGCGTCGACGCCCGTCTCCTGCTCGACATCCTCGGGACGGTAGGCGAAGGCCACTTCGCGGTACGCGGCGAACCCCTCGGTCGCCCGCTCGATGAACTCCCTGTCTTCGAGGCCCTCCTCGAGGATGGCGCGGACGATTGGAATGATTATTACGACGAATGGAAGGGGA
>DAIDJI010001396.1 GCA_027451455.1 Planctomycetales bacterium
GCTGCCTTCGTTGGTACATCGAGGCTCAGTAAGCGATCCAGGTCGTCTTCAGGGCGGTGAACTTGTCCAATGCGTGCAGTGACAGGTCACGACCGGTGCCCGACTGTTTGAAGCCGCCGAATGGGGTCTGGGGGCTGAGGCGGTCGATCGTGTTGACCGAAACCGTGCCCGCCCTCAGCCGCGAGGCGACGCGCAGCGCCTTGGACAGGTCGCGGGTCCAGACGCTGCCGGCGAGTCCGTAGATCGTGTCGTTGGCGATGTGCACCGCCTGGTCCTCATCAGCGAACGTGAGAACGGCGAGCACGGGACCGAAGATCTCCTCCTTGTAGATCGTCATTTCCGGTCGAACCGCATCGAACAGCGTCCCGCCGAGGAAGAAGCCGTTTTCGTGACCCGGCACCTTCAGGCCGCGGCCATCAACCGCCAGACGCGCACCTTCGCGCACCCCGGTTTCGATGTAGCCGCTGATGCGCTCCAGCGCCGCCCGCGTGACCACTGGCCCCATCTGGA
>DAIDJI010001397.1:0-233 GCA_027451455.1 Planctomycetales bacterium
GAACGTGTTGAGAACGGTGTTGTAGACCGTCGAGTTCGCGGGCTGGGCGGAGCCGCCCCCGTTCTCCATGTTCCAGTTGAAGTTGATCGCGTTGTAAACCGCCTGCTGCTCCATGTAGCTGATCATGCAGGCCTGCGCACTGGTACCCGACCAGTTCCAGTAGCTGCCGCCACCAGGGGCGTTGTTGGTCTGCGAGATCCCCATCGGGAAGGAGTCGTTCGAACTGTGATAGT
>DAIDJI010001397.1:243-509 GCA_027451455.1 Planctomycetales bacterium
TCTGCTTCATGTTGTTAACGCACTGCGCACGCCTTGCCGCCTCGCGCGCTGCCTGGACAGCGGGAAGAAGCAGGGCGATCAGGACCGCGATGATCGCAATAACGACCAGCAGCTCAATCAGCGTGAACCCTCGTCGTGACCGAAAACTCATCGGACTTACCCTCCGGAAAAGCATGAACAAGACAAGACAAAATCCTCAATCGGCGCCGATAGCCGGTTGCCATGCCCCGAGGCAACCGGCGACTACAAGACCAAGAACGATGACC
>DAIDJI010001398.1 GCA_027451455.1 Planctomycetales bacterium
GCTCGTCGATGATTGAGGTGTTGGTCCACGTCGGGGCGATCCCCGCCAGGTCGTGCAGGAAGTGCGCGATGAGCTCCTGACCGCGCTCGGTGTGCAACACCTCGGGGTGGAACTGCACCGCGTAGCGCCGGGCGTGGTCGTCCTCCATCACCGCGACGGGTGCGCCGGGCGTCGAGGCCGTGACCGAGAAGCCGCTCGGCGCAGTC
Source organism: Planctomycetales bacterium (assembly GCA_027451455.1). GTDB lineage: Bacteria > Planctomycetota > Planctomycetia > Isosphaerales > Isosphaeraceae > JAKAUH01. Next base: position 207 of record DAIDJI010001398.1, read on the forward strand.
GTGATCGCGTCGCCGTGACTCATCCAGCAGGTACCCGTCTCGGGCCAGGCCTCGAGCAACGACGAGCCACCGAGCCGGGTCAGCTCGGTGCGGCCGTACTCACCCGAGCCCGTGTGGCCGACCTCGCCACCGAGCTGCTGGGCCATCAGCTGGGCGCCGTAACAGATGCCGAGGATCGGCACGCCGAGGTCGTAGATGGCCGGGTCGAGGCTGGGTGCCGGAGTCTCGTAGACCGACTTGGGTCCACCCGACAGGATGATGGCCGCCGGCGCCTTCGCGCGGACCTCGTGCGCGCTGATCGA
>DAIDJI010001399.1 GCA_027451455.1 Planctomycetales bacterium
GCGACCGGCCCACGCGCCCACGCCCAGCGCGTCGCCATCGCCCAATCGATCGGTCCGGTTTGGGAGGCCAACCACGTGTGGCTGATCTTCCTGATCGTGTTACTCTTCTCAGCCTTTCCAGCCGCATTTGCCGTCCTCAGCATCGCGCTCTATTGGCCGTTTCACCTCGTACTGGCCGGAATCGTTCTGCGGGGCGCCGCCTTTGTCTTCAGCGCCCACGGCCGCGCGGCTGGTCAGACGCCAATCGCCTGGGGAGCGACTTTCGGCGCGGCGAGTGTCATCACTCCACTCTTACTCGGAGCATCGCTCGGCGCGGTATCCGACGGCCAAATTCGCGTAACCAACGGCACGGTCACAACCGATGCGTGGTTCTGGCTCGCCCCCTTTCCGGTGATGACCGGCCTGCTCGCGCTCGCCGTCTGTGCCTACCTGGCCGCCGTTTACCTCACCCTGGAGACCGACGGTCAGCTACAGGAAGATTTCCGCGAGCGCGCCCTGCTCGTCTGGC
>DAIDJI010001400.1 GCA_027451455.1 Planctomycetales bacterium
GCAGGATCGCCCTGGTCACCGGCGCCGGCCGGGGCATCGGCGAGGCGACGGCGCGGGCGTTCGCGCGCGAAGGCGCCTCGGTGGTGGTGGCCGAGCGCGACACGGCGAGCGGACGGGCGGTGGCGGAGGCCATCGGCGGGCTGTTCGTCGCCTGCGACGTGACCGATGCACGGCAGGCGGAACATGCCGTGGCCGCCGCGCGCGCGCGCCACGGCGGGCTCGACATCCTGGTGAACAACGCCGGGATCAACGTGTTTCACGAACCGCTCGCCACCACCGAAGAGGAGTGGCGGCGCTGCTTCGCGGTCGATTTGGACGGCGCGTGGCTGATGGCAAGGGCGGCATTGCCGGCGCTGCTGGACCGCGGCGGCGGGGCGATCGTCAACATCGCGTCGTGCCATTCGTTCAGCATCATTCCCGGCTGCTTCCCCTATCCCGTCGCAAAGCACGGGCTGCTTGGCCTGACCCGCGCGCTCGGCATCGAATATGCCGCGCGCGGCGTGCGCGT
>DAIDJI010001401.1 GCA_027451455.1 Planctomycetales bacterium
CGCCGGCGATGTCGGGCCGTTCGATGTTGTAGGTGCCGGCGGACCCGCAACAGAGCTCCCAGTCGGCGGGGGTCACGACGCGCACACCGGGGATGGCCGACAGCAGCCGGCGTGGCGCGCTGCGGATCCCCTGGGCGTGGGCGAGGTGGCAGGCATCGTGGTAGGCGACGGTCAGCTCGGCGCCGAGCGCTGGCACGTCCACGAGCCCGAGCTCGTCGAGCAGGACGGTGACGTCGGTCACCTTGGCGGCGAACGCCTCGGCGTGAGCGTGCTCGGGCTCGCCCCGGAAGAGCAGCTCGTACTCCCTCATGCCCGAGCCGCAGCCGGCGGCGTTGACGATCACGGCATCGACGTCGTCGGGGAAGGAGGCCAGGTTCCGTCGAGCCAGCCGCCTGGCCTGCTCAGCGGCGCCGGCGTGCATGGACAGTGCCCCGCAGCACCCCTGGGACGGCGGGATCACCGTTTCGACGCCGTTGCGGGCGAGCACCCGCAGCGTCGCCCAGCCGAT
>DAIDJI010001402.1 GCA_027451455.1 Planctomycetales bacterium
ATCGCCAGGAGACGTTCAAGCTGTCGACGGATCCGATGTTCGTCGACAAGGTGCGCGACATCGTGGGACTTTACATGAATCCCCCAGAACGCGCGCTGGTTCTGTGCGTGGATGAAAAGTCGCAGATACAAGCTCTGGATAGAACCGCGCCCCTGTTGCCCATGCGTCCTGGGCAGATCGAACGCCGCACACACGACTATGCGCGGCATGGAACTACGAGTTTATTTGCCGCGCTGAATACCAAGACCGGCAATGTCATCGGCCAGAACCAGCAACGCCATCGCAGCGTGGAGTTTCGCAACTTCCTCGACACGATTGAAGATAACGTGCCCGAAGAACTGGACATTCACCTCATCATGGACAACTACGGGACGCATAAGACAAAGCTGATTCAGGACTGGCTGGCCAAGCGCCCCCGCTTCCATGTTCACTTCACCCCCACCTCTGCCTCCTGGCTGAACCTGGTGGAACGCTGGTTCGCACTGCTGACCGAACGTCAGCTTCGAC
>DAIDJI010001403.1 GCA_027451455.1 Planctomycetales bacterium
AACCGCTGGTTGGTCTGCTCGGGGGTGCCGAAGCCCGCGAACATGCGCATCGTCCAGAGGCGCCCGCGGTACATCGTCGGCTGCACGCCGCGCGTGAACGGGTACTCGCCCGGCATGCCGAGGTCGCGCAGGTAGCCGGTGCGCACGTCGGCGGGTGTCAGCACGTCGGGGACGTCGAGGTCGCTCCAGGTCGAGAAGCGCGGCTTGCGCGGCGGCATCTTCGCCTCCGCCCTGGCCACGGTCCGGGTGCGCCACTCGGCCGCGGCCTTGCGGATGGCGTCGACGTCGCCGGGGGACTCCCCCTCGGCCGTGTACTCCTGCGGCGCCCCCCCGGCGGGACGAAAGGCGTGGACTTCCTGGGCCATGGCGACAATGTAGCCCGGTTTCAGCCATGGTGCCGAGGATGGCCTGGCCGTATCCTGAGCCCATGTCCGATCCCTTCAGCCGGCGCGACGCGCTCCGCCTCGCGAGCGCCGTGAGCGCCCTCGGCATCGGGCTGGGCGCATC
>DAIDJI010001404.1 GCA_027451455.1 Planctomycetales bacterium
TCGCGCCAGGGCGCCGTAAGCCGCCGGGCGCCACCCACGGCACCGCGCTGTAGCGCGTAGCCGCTCTTGCGGCTCAAGCTGTCCCCGCGCATCGATTCGCGATCGAGCAGCAGCCCGCGCCCGAACTGCCCCGCGATCCGCCCGCCGCGCCCGAGTCCCCACATCATCGCCGCGCTCACAACGCCGAAGGTCGAGAGCGCAAGCCCACTCGCGAGTCCCGCGGCCATGGGCATGACCTGGCGCATCACGAGGAAGGTGAGTCCGGCGGCCATGCACACCCGCACGCCCTCGGCGATCGTGATGCCGCCTCCGGTGCTCACGGCCTGGCGCGCCGCATCCGAGAGCAGCGTCATCATGAGAGCGGCCATCAGCACGGTGAGGATCGTGATGAAGGCATAGTTCGCCATCTGCGCGATCCAGGACTCGAAGAAGCGTTTGGTGGTATCGAAGAATAGGCGCGCGATGAAGAGCGGGCCGAGGGCGAGTAAAATCGAGAGCGCGATCTTC
>DAIDJI010001405.1 GCA_027451455.1 Planctomycetales bacterium
CGGCCTGGCCGGGCAGTCGACGGCCATACAGGAGGAGCTGACCGGCCGGGAGAACCTCGAGATCATGGGCCGCCTCTACCATCTCGACCCGGCGACGAGGAAGGAGCGCACCGGCGAACTGCTGGAGCGGTTCGACCTGCTGGACGCGGCGGATCGCCCGACCAGGGGATACTCCGGGGGCATGCAGCGACGGCTGGACCTGGCCCTCAGCCTGGTGTCGCGCCCCTCCGTGCTCTTCCTCGACGAGCCCACCACCGGTCTGGACCCCGTCTCGCGCGCTTCGGTCTGGGAAATGATTACCCATCTCCGCGTCCAGCAGGGCCGCACGCTGTTTCTCACCACGCATTACATGGATGAGGCCGACCGACTCTGCGACCGCGTGGCGATCGTCGATCACGGCCACATGGTGGCGCTGGATACCCCCGTGGTGCTGAAGTCCTCGGTCCCCGGTGCGAGCCGCATCGAAGTGCAGTTTGAGCCCGACCTGCCCGGCGGTGTCGCCGACCT
>DAIDJI010001406.1 GCA_027451455.1 Planctomycetales bacterium
GACTACCTCGCCCCGTCCGGGACCTCGCTCGCCGAGGCCGACGCGCTCGGCCGCAAGATCGACGGCGTCCTGCGCGCCTCGAAGTTCGTCCGCGGCTTCTCCCGCGAGCTGGGCGCGCAGCTCGGGCCCCCCGCGGCCACGCTCTCCTACGAGGGCGACGTGCAGGTGCGCCTCGCGGAAGGCCCCCGGCCCGGCTTCGAGGCCATCGCCGCCGCCCAGCGCGCGGCGTTCGCTCGAACCGTCCCGCAGCTCCACGTCGAGCTGTCGCAGCTCATCGAGGACAACCTGAGCGACCTCGAAGGGCAACCCGAGCCCATCGAGGTCGAGCTCTTCGGCGCCGACCCGGCGGGCCTCGTCCGGCTCGGCCACGAGGTCGCCGGACGCATCGCCGGCATCCCGGGCCTCGCGGACCTCTACGACGGCGACCCGGGCTGCGCCCCGCAGCTCGACGTGGACGTGGACGCCGTCGCGGCCGGGCGCGCCGGGCTGACCCCGCGGGCGGTGTC
>DAIDJI010001407.1 GCA_027451455.1 Planctomycetales bacterium
GTATGTCGGCGCCCTATTTGCGCAGGGGCCGCTTTACCAATGTCGGAGATCCTCCCTGTATCTCCGCTTCCGCCTTGTAGGCGAGAACGGTGTAGATCACACCGTTCTTTGACTGAAACGCTTTGACGAGAGCCTCGCCCTCGCTTGCCACCTCCGCGCCAAGCTCGGGTTTCTCAATCGACGATCCGTCTTTGGCGAGAAAGTACCGAACACCTTCCTCCACCTGCCGGCGAGACTTGCGCGTGGTCTTGTACTTCGATTCCTGCGTTGGTTGCGGCGGCATCTCCGCAACGCGAGCGAGCGTAGCTTCCATCACTGACCTCCCTTGTCGTGAGCGGCGCTGCTCTCCGGAACGGCATCGGGGGCGTTCAGGATGCGGTCGCGGCGCTCGCCGTCGATTGGGCGCTCACTGTAGTCCGCAATCCAGAGCCCATCGGGATTTACATCGGAGCGGCGGTCGGCTATGAGCCGAATGCGGTACTCGTTCACGAAGTGATCCGTTGTCT
>DAIDJI010001408.1 GCA_027451455.1 Planctomycetales bacterium
AGCCACGTACCGTTCCCTGTGGATGTTGCCCGGGCCGGGGACGGGGGGCGCGGTCCGTCCTGTTCGGACGCCGCCCGCGGCGCTACCCGATCGGTCACCGGTACCATTCCGGATCGTGTCGGACGTGGTGGTGCTCGAGCGTGTATCGCTTGACCGTGGCGGCCGGCCGATCCTGCGGAACGTGGACTGGATCGTCCGTGACGGCGAGCGCTGGGTCGTGCTCGGCCCCAACGGAGCCGGCAAGACCACCCTCCTCGAGGTGGCGAGCCTCTACCTGTTCCCGTCGTCCGGCACGGTCACGGTGCTCGGTGCCGTTCACGGCCGCACCGACATCCGCCCGTTCCGGGGCCGCATCGGGTACGCCAGCGCGGCCCTGGCCCGCCTCCTCCATCCTGACGCGAGCGCGCTCCAGGCCGTCGCGACCGGCCGGACCGGCGTCCTGGACCCGTACTGGGCCGTGCCCGGCGAGGCGGCGCGCCAATGGATCGAACTCCGGTCCATCCTC
>DAIDJI010001409.1:0-255 GCA_027451455.1 Planctomycetales bacterium
GCTCCTCTTCGTGCAGCACCATGGTGTCGCGCTCTTGACCCATCATGACGCGGTCACGCGCGGACTCGAAGTCCTCCATGCCGATGGTCGACGAATGCCGACGGACGGCGTGCAGCGCCGATTCGTTGACGAGATTGGCGAGGTCCGCTCCACTCATGCCCGGGGTGCCTCGCGCCACCATGGCGAGGTCAACGCTGGGGTCGAGGGGTTTACCTTTGGCGTGAACCTCCAGGATCGGCAGTCGCTCGTCGAGGT
>DAIDJI010001409.1:265-505 GCA_027451455.1 Planctomycetales bacterium
GGGCGCAACAGGGCCGGATCGAGCACGTCGGGTCGGTTGGTAGCGGCTATCACGACCACGCCCTCAGTCGGATCAAAGCCATCCATCTCGCTCAACATTTGGTTGAGCGTCTGTTCGCGCTCATCGTGGCCGCCCCCGACGCCCGCACCACGTTTGCGCCCGATGGAGTCGATTTCGTTGATGAACACGATGGCCGGTGCCTGTTTGCGCGCGGTGTTGAACAGGTCGCGAACGCGACTG
>DAIDJI010001410.1 GCA_027451455.1 Planctomycetales bacterium
GGAGTTGTAGGCGGCGGTTTTCTGGTAGGTCCAGTCGACGTCGCCTTCGAGGGTGAGCCAGCCGTTTTCGACGCGGACTTTGACGCGGCCGGCGGGGATGACGGAATTCCAGGAGAGCGCCTCGACGGCGGCGCGGGCGAGGTCGACGTCGGAGACCTGGGCGGCGCCGGGGAGGCGGACTTCGAGTTCGGTGACGACGGCGCGGACGCCGAAGACGCGGGCGGCGGCTTGTTCGGCGGCGACTTTTTCGGCGTGGCTGCCGACGTGGCCGGAGAGAGTGACGACGCCTGCTTTGGCGGTGACGCCGATGTTGGAAGCATCGACGCTGGGTTCGGCGGCGAGTTCCTGCTCGACGGCGCGGCGAAGCGGCAGGTCGGATTTGAGTTCGGTGATAGAAGTCACGTGCGGCCCCCCGCCGAGGAGTAGAGCAATCGGGGTTCCAGGGCCGTGGTGGCCGGTGGCGTGCGGTTGGCGGGAGGTAAGGAGGCACGTCATGGCCATTGG
>DAIDJI010001411.1 GCA_027451455.1 Planctomycetales bacterium
CCGAAGCAGGCGGCAAGATTCCTGCCGGTTGCCTACAAGCTCAAGCTTCCTGTGTTCTTCTGGGGAAAACCGGGAGTCGGCAAGTCGGACCTCATTCGCGGCTTCGCCAGCACGGAGCGGATGGACCTGATCGACCTGCGCCTGACCACTCTCGAATCCTGCGATCTTCGCGGCCTGCCCCGGATCAACCATGAGACCGGCGAGACTGAGTGGGTTCGTCCCGAGTTCCTGCCGCGCAATGGTGCAGCGGCCGTGATCTTTCTCGACGAGCTTACCGCGGCCGAGCCGCGCATTCAGGCCTCCGCTTACCAGCTCATCCTAGACCGCTCGATCGGCAAGCATCGCCTGCCGGAGCAGGCCTGGGTGGTAGGCGCCGGCAATGCGCCCGAAGACGGCGCCGTGAGCTACGGAATGGGCACGGCGCTTGCCGACCGTTTCGTTCACCTCAACGTGATCGCCAATCCCGACGACTGGATCGAATGGGCCATGACGGCGGGCATCGCG
>DAIDJI010001412.1 GCA_027451455.1 Planctomycetales bacterium
CTTCGCCGGCCGCACCGCCCCACAACCCCCCACGCCCGTATCGCAGTTACTCGCCCGCAAGGAAATCTGGGGCCTCATGCTCTGCCGCATGTTAGTCGGCCCCGTCGTGCAGTTCTATTGGTTCTGGACGCCCGAATATCTCTTCCGCGCCCGCGGCCTCACCCTCGCCCAGATCGGCTGGTTTTCCTGGGTCCCGTTCCTGTTCGGCGACCTCGGCAACATCGCCGGCGGCTGGCTCGCCGGCCGCCTCCTCCGCCGCGGCGCATCGCTCGCCACCGCCCGCTACACCACCATGGGCTTCGGCGCTCTCTGCTGCCTCCTCAGCGCCGCGGTCGTCGGCCTCCACTCCTCCATCTCGGCCATCGGCCTCATCTGCATCGTCCTGTTCGGCCATACCTGTCTCTCCGCCAACATGTTCGCCGCCTTCTCCGATGTCGCCCCCCGCGCCGCCGTCAGCCGCGTTACCGGACTCACCGGCCTCTCCGGCGGGTTCAGCGGACTCC
>DAIDJI010001413.1 GCA_027451455.1 Planctomycetales bacterium
GACCGCGGAAGCCGTTTTGTCATTCGATCTCCTTGAGCCCCCTCTCTTTCCTTTGGGGCGCTCTGCTCGTACAACGCAGCTGTCATGGATAGCGCGTTGCTCACCCCTGTGGAAGTCCTCCCCGCCGATGCGGACCTGGTTCCGGTGTTTGTCCGGCTCGTGGCGGAAATGGATCAGTTGCGTGCTGAAATGGCTCAGCTACGCCGTGACAATCTGGAATTGCGGCAGCAGGCCGGCTATTGGCACAGCCGACACGCCGACGCCGTGAGGCGTCTCGCGACCGCGCAACAAGAAATCGAGCACCTCCGAGGTGAGATCCGCAAGCTGCAAGCCGAGCGGTTTGGACGCCGCTCCGAGAAGCAATCCACCCGCGACCGCTCCAATGAACTGGACGACCCGGCCAATACCACGCCCAAGCGGCCACGCGGGCGACAACCCGGCCAGCCCGCTCCCCGACGCCGCGATTACAGCCACCTGCCCATGCGTGAACAGGTCATTGACCT
>DAIDJI010001414.1 GCA_027451455.1 Planctomycetales bacterium
GATCAGGATTTCGTGATCCAGGAGCCCGCCGCCCACGGCGTGCCCGGGCTGCTCAACCTGTTCGGCATCGAGAGTCCGGGCCTGACCGCGGCGATCGCGCTGGCCGAGGCCAGGCTGCTGCCGATCGGTTTTTCCAGCACCACGCGCGCCTCGCCTTCATGCAGGCCGAGCGCGCGCAAGTGGTCGCAGACCGGGGTGAACAGGTCCGGATGCAGGGCGAGGTAGAACACGCGTATCGGCGCGGCTGCCGCGCGTACGCGCGCCGCAAGTTGATCCCAGCCGGTATCTGCGCGCACGTCCACGGCCTGGTAGGCGACGCACTCCAGGAAGGACTCCAGCTCGGCCTCGTGCCCGGCCGCGGCGGCGGCCAGCCCGGCGCGCACCTGGTCGCGATAATGGACGTCGTCGAGCGCCTCGCGCGCGACCGCGATCACCCGCGTCCCGGGCTCGAACTGGCCATCGCGGAAGCGCTGGAACAGGGCCGGCAACAGCTTGTGGCGGGC
>DAIDJI010001415.1 GCA_027451455.1 Planctomycetales bacterium
GGATTCGTCTTTGAGGGTGGCGGCGAGGCCGGTGCGCGCGCCGTCCCAGGCGGGATAAAGGCCGAACAAAAGGCCGGTGGCGACGGACAGCGCGAGGCAGAACCACAGCACGGGCCATTGCAGGTGGGCGTTGAGAAAAGTGACCGGGCCGGCGGTGGAAAGCCAGGCGATGAGGGCTCTGAGGGTTGCGGCGGCGACAAGGATGCCGCCCGCGCCGCCGGCGAGGGCTAGGATCAGCGCCTCGACGAGAGGCTGGATCATGAGTTCGCGGCGGCCGGCGCCCAAGGCGGCGCGGATGGCCAATTCACGGCGGCGGCCGGCAGAGCGCGCGAGCAGCAGATTGGCGGCGTTGGCCATGGCGATCAGGAGCACGAGCGCGGTGGCGGTCATGAGGATGAGGATCGGCGTGCGGGCCATTTCCGTAACACCGCTGTGGCCGCGTGAGCCATCGACCAGGCTGAGGCGCGAACGGCGGTAACGCGCGACGCGGTTGGCGGGCCATT
>DAIDJI010001416.1 GCA_027451455.1 Planctomycetales bacterium
GCCTACGACCAGCAGACCTTCGACGTCTATCTGCCGGTCTTCGGCGCTCCGGCGCAGACACCGGAGCAGACGCCCGCCGTGGCGCCCGCCGCGGCTTCCAGCGCGCCGGCCGCCGCCGCGTCGGCCCCGGTGTCGGCGGGTTCGGCACCGGCCACGGCCGCCAGCGCCGGCTGAGGCCCGCGCCCTGCGGTTGCCCGGCAGGCCCTTCCCGGTGACCCGGGGAGGGCCTGCCGTTTCCGCGGTCCGGAACTTCCGGCCCCGCCTGCGGTAGATTGGCATGTCGTCGCCTCCAGCTGCCGTGCGCGCCATGATCGAAGCCGAGAACCTATCGCGTCACTATGGCGGGACGCTGGCGGTGGAGGCACTGAATCTGCGCGTGCGTGCCGGGGAGGTCGTCGGCCTGCTCGGGCCCAACGGCGCCGGCAAGACCACCAGTCTGCGCATGCTGGCCGGCTTTCTGGCGCCCAGCAGCGGACGCGCGCGTATCGCGGGTTTCGACGTCG
>DAIDJI010001417.1 GCA_027451455.1 Planctomycetales bacterium
GGCCCCACGGTACCGGGCTGATCCGGGGCCACGGTTAAGAAGCGGTTAAGGGCCGTTGCGCAACGGTTTAGGGTCGAGGTAGGGCCAAGGAGGTAGTCGCCATGGGTGGATTCGGTTGGCAGTACGGACAGGGTGCGGGACCCGGATGGTGGGTGGTGATGGCGATCTTCATGATTGTCTTCTGGACGGTGCTCGTGATGGGCGTGGTCTACTCGGTGCGCCACTTCCGCGACGGTCATTACCACCACGACCGACCCTCATAGACTCGGGCGTACGCGAGCCGCGCGAGCCGGTCGTGTGGTCCACCGCGATAGGCGGCGAGTCGGCTCTCGAGGGGCGAGTTGGCGGGGGCGGCCACCTCGTCGTCGAGGCTGTTGAGCGCCTGCATCGCAGCCTTCTCCTTGAGCAACCAACGGCGAACCCGCGCGCGCAGTGCCGAAAGGATGTCGGGGGCGGCGTAGGGGCGCGACTGACCCGCCCACTGCGTGAGGAGTTCGCTCGC
>DAIDJI010001418.1 GCA_027451455.1 Planctomycetales bacterium
GTCGGGCGCACGCCGCTCTACCTCCTCGACGCCGAGTTGCCCGAGAACGGCCCCCTCGAGCGGTGGGTGACCGCCCGACTCTACGAGGGCTCCCACGACGTGCGTCTCGCTCAGTACGCGCTGCTCGGGATCGGTGGGGTGCGAGCGCTCGAGGAAATGGAGATCGCGCCGCGGCTCTTCCACCTGAACGAGGGGCACCCGGCGCTCGCCGCGCTCGAGGTCGCCTCGCGCCTGGCGCACCCGAACGTCGTGCACGTGCTGCTCGTCGGCCAGCTGCCCGACGGGGCGATGTACATCGTGATGGAGTACCTGGACGGCATGTCGCTGCAGAGCGCGCTCGCCGCGGCGGGCGGCGCGATGCCCCTGCCGCGGGCGCTGCACGTCGCGCTGCAGCTGTGCGACGCGGCCGGCGAGGCGCACGCGCAGGGCATCGTCCACCGCGACATCAAGCCCGAGAACGTGATGCTCGTGAAGCGCGCCGACGACCCCGACTACGTCAAGG
>DAIDJI010001419.1 GCA_027451455.1 Planctomycetales bacterium
TTGGATACCCCGGCATATCGGCCATTCCGCGTGAATTTGGACGCTGATCCGGAGGTGGCGGCGCGGGTGTCGGCGGAGAGCCTGGATCAGGCAATGGATGGCAGGCTGCATTTGCAGGCACTGGATACGATTTTCACCCGGGTGTTTGGCGAAGCCGGGCCGGCGGCCGAGTTGGACGCGACGTGAAAATGGCTAGGCCCTCGCCCACCTGTGCGGTGCGGAACGGCAGCATCGGGAAGGCGTAGCCGATGTACTGGTCCTGCAGCGTGCCGAACCACTGCATTGGGTCCCATAGCTGCCAGAGCCGGGCGGCGAACTCCACCGGGCTGATGTCCACGCCCGACTGGGTGAGCACCGACATCCAGTACCAGGTCTCGAACATCTCTCGGCCGTAGATGCCCTTGATCGTGATCATGTTGAGCACCAGATGACCCCAGTCGATCGCGAACTGCTCGGACGGCAGGCCGAGCATGGCCACCTTGCCGCCGTGCGTCATCGCGGT
>DAIDJI010001420.1 GCA_027451455.1 Planctomycetales bacterium
CGCCCCTTCTGCTCGAAGCGGCGGGTCGTGCGGTCGTCGCCGGCAGCCTGCCGCGAGCCGCGGTCGCTGCGGCGGCTCTCGTCGGCGAGGAGCGGCGCGATGCGGCCGGCGCGCGTGTCCGGATCGGGGTCGAGCATCCGCTCGAGCGTTGCCGTCAGCCGCTCGCTCGCGCGGCCGCGCAGCGGGCCGACCCCGCTGACGATCGGGTTGCTGACGCTGCTCGGCGTCAACTCGCTGGTCCTCGGGGTCGTGCTGCTGCGGCGTCCCGCCGCGAATGCGCCGCCGCTGGCCCGGTTCGCGGCGACCGGGACCGCGCCGCTTGGCGCCACGCGAGCGCCGCCCCGGTCCGCGGTCCCGGCCGGAACGACGGCCGCGCCGTTGCCGGCACCCGGGACGGCGGCGAGCCCTGGCACGGCGCCGTCCGCCGGCGAGGCCTCGGGCTTTGCGCCGGAAATCCCGGTGACCTCGCCCGACAATCCGATCGTCACCGAGGCCCGCGCG
>DAIDJI010001421.1 GCA_027451455.1 Planctomycetales bacterium
TGCATGTTTAATATGTCTTCTCTTGCGAGGGATCACATCGCGGAATAGATTATCTAAATGGCCCATCCGCAAGAGAGGACGCCGCCCCTAACGGTTACGAGGCCCGACGATGAGCCTAACAAATCCAGGGAGCCTGGCCGCAAATCCCGGACAGCCCACCCGTTGCATCCCCCACCGCACCGTGGGAAGATAGCGGGGCATTCGAAAAGGCAACGGCCGGGAGGTGGAAGCCCCGGCCGTAACCCCTTGATTGAATGTATTTGTGCCGACGGTTGGCAGCCGCCGGCTGGACGTCCCTTGTCTCCCTTAGCGCAAAAGGAACGCCGACGGTGATATCCTACAGCGCCGAGCCGATCCCGCCAAGGGGTCAACGTCGAAGGTCCGCGCCCCGATTCCCCGCGAATCACCCCGGCCGGCCGGAAGGCGGTGCCGCATGAGCGCCGTCGCCCGCCGGGCCCCGGCCCCCCGGACCTGGACCCACTACGTCAACGACCACTTCT
>DAIDJI010001422.1 GCA_027451455.1 Planctomycetales bacterium
GGCCGCGGTCAGCTCGAACGCGCCGCTCCAACCTCTTATCGAGATGGGATACATCCATATTGTATTCCAGGGTCGCTGCGAGCCGGGCAAGTGCATTCGTATGATACTCAATGCGTTGCGGCGAGATTCCCTCTGTCAGCATGAGAGAGCGCGACATCGCACGGAAATGAGTGTCTCCCTAGTGGACAACAGCACCCGTGCGTAGCAGCTCGCCTAATGCCGCCTGAGGATCGGCATTTGGGTCAATCAGCGCGACGATATAACGAAACGAGCGATCGGCGGGCACATCAAAGCGGAGCTCCAGAGGTATTCCATATGGCCCAAGAAACTGAGGGTTCGTATGCCACGTGCGCAGCACCTCGGCGACGAGAAACATCAATGCCGGATCGCCCTCGCTCCGACTCCCGTCATGATCGATATACGCATTGATTTCGCGGCAAGTGAGTCCGGTAATTGCCGCTATGCGCTCTCGGGACGGCGTGCTCTGGTAGGGAAAGTCG
>DAIDJI010001423.1 GCA_027451455.1 Planctomycetales bacterium
GTCGCCATCTGGGCCAACCATCACGCGGCAACCCCTATCGCCGTCGTGCTGATCCTCGCCGTGGTGGCTGGTGCGCTGGTTGGGCTGTTGCTCGGGCTGCCCGCGACGCGCCTCCGCGGGCCGTACCTCGCCGGCATGACCCTCGCCTTCGCCGTTGCCTTCGGTGCGGTGCTCAATCTCTTTTCGACGTGGACCGGTGGCGATTCGGGACTGCAACTGCCCTCCGCGGTGAACGCCCCAGCCTGGCTCGTCCACTTCTTCCGGTCCGGAACCTCGTCGCTCACGACCAACAGCGTCTGGCTGGTCGACGTGACGATCGTCACCGCGGGGATCGCACTCTTCTTCATGGCGAACCTCTTTGCAAGTCGAACCGGCCGGGCGATGCGACTGGTGCGCGACAATGACGTCGCGGCCGAGCTCGTCGGCATCTCGCTGCCGCGCGCGCGGGTCATCGCGTTCGTCGTCTCGGCGGCGTACGCGGCGTTGGGCGGCGGACTGAG
>DAIDJI010001424.1 GCA_027451455.1 Planctomycetales bacterium
GGTGGTCGATACGGCGGCCGATCGCGAGGACGCGTTCGCCCGGCTCGCAGATCGACAGCTGGCCGCCTCCTACCGGCTGGCGGCGGTGCTGCTCGGCAGTGAGGTCGAGGCGCAGGATGCCGTGCAGGACGCGGCGGTCCAGGCGTGGGACCGCTTCGGAAGCCTGCGCGATGCCGAGCGGTTCGGGCCGTGGTTCCAGCGCATCCTCGTCAACGGCTGCCGGGATCGCCTGCGACGCCGAGGACGTGTCCGCACGCTGCCGATGGACGACGCGCCGGAGCCGGCCACGGCCTTCCCCGCGACCCGCCTGGCCGAGCGCGACGCCCTGCGGCGGGTGCTGGCCGACCTGCCGGCCGGGCAGCGCGAGGTCGTCGTGCTGCACTACTTCGGCGGTCTCACGCTCGACGAGGTCGCCGAGCGCACGGGCGAACGGCCGGGCACCGTGCGGTCGCGCCTGCACGCCGCGCTCGAGGCGCTGCATGCCGCGTACGACGCCGTCG
>DAIDJI010001425.1 GCA_027451455.1 Planctomycetales bacterium
CAGGTACCGGGATAGCGGCGAGTTCGCCAACCCCTGTTCCACAACCGCCGGGAGCCGCACCAGCTCGGCCTGCCCCGTGATGTTCGACAGCAGCCGCCCCACCAGCGGATCGAGGTCGTCGAGGGGCCGGCCGCCGTTCTGGCCGCGCTGGAAAAAACTCTGCCCGGTCGCCGCTTCCAGCGGGGCCTTGACCAGCGGGTTGGTGCGGGACAGCGCTTCCCGCAGAACGCCCAGCGGCCCGTTGCCCAGCAGGTTCACGGCGTCCTCGTGCATCAGGCCGAGGCCGGTGAGGAAGCTCTTGTCGCCCGTCGGCGTGACGCCAACCGGAATCGCCGCCGACTGCGTGACGTAATCCGGCAGCAGGCCGCCGCTGTCATGGCCCATCCGCGTCGCCCGCACGACCTGCCCCGTCAGGCCGCCGGGGTGATTCGCCAGATGCTCGACCACGGACGGCGTGTTCTTCCGGGCGAACTTGTAAAACGGGATCAGCCGCAGCAGGG
>DAIDJI010001426.1 GCA_027451455.1 Planctomycetales bacterium
GACGATGGGCGCGCTGCACGCGGGGCATGCGTCGCTGATGCGCGCGGCGGCAGAGCAGTGCGGGCATGTGGCGGTGACGATCTTTGTGAACCCGACGCAGTTTGGGCCGCAGGAGGATTTCGACCGCTATCCACGGACCTTTGAGGCGGACTGCATGCTGGCGGAGCGCGAGGGCGCGCGGGTGGTGTTTGCGCCGCCGGTGGAGGAGATGTATCCGGCGGGTGCGGCGACTTTTGTCGACGTGGAAGGCATCGGGGATCGCCTGGATGGCAGGTCCCGGCCGGGACACTTTCGCGGCGTGGCGACGGTGGTGACGAAGCTGCTGATTGCGGCCGAGGCGGACCGCGCGTACTTTGGGCAGAAGGATGCGGCGCAGGTGGCGGTGCTGCGGCGGATGGTGCGCGACCTGCGGATCGGGACGGAGTTGGTGGTGTGCCCGATTGTGCGCGAGGCGGATGGGCTGGCGCTGAGCTCGCGCAATGTGTATCTGAGTACGGATG